>JAGWUG010000082.1 GCA_028868555.1 Actinomycetales bacterium
ACCGTTGCTCAAGAGGAAAACTAATGTCCAGTACCACTCTCAGCCTGCGCGGCGTAACCCGCCGCTTCAAGGACACCGTTGCGCTAAACTCGCTAGACCTAGATGTAGCCCAGGGTGAACTGGTTGCCATGCTCGGCCCATCCGGTTGTGGCAAGACCACCGCACTGCGCATCATCGCAGGTCTAGATCGCCCCGATGAGGGTGCCGTGCTGGTTGGTGGTCAGGATGTCTCCCACCTCCCGCCAAACAAGCGCAATATGGGTATGGTTTTTCAGAGCTACTCGCTATTCCCAAACCTTACCGCTGCCGAGAACGTGGCCTTTGGTTTGACCATGCGCAAGGAGAGCAAGCGCGCGCGCCTCACCCGCGCTCAGGACCTGCTTGAGATGGTTGGCCTGCCAAAGCACGCCAAGCGCTTCCCGCACCAGCTCTCCGGTGGCCAGCAGCAACGTGTTGCCTTGGCTCGTGCTCTTGCCTTTGAGCCTGACGTACTGCTGCTCGACGAGCCACTTTCTGCGCTTGACGCTCAGGTTCGCGCCAACCTCCGTGACGAGATTCGCGCTCTGCAGTTGAAGACCGGAACCACCACCATCTTCGTGACTCACGACCAGGAAGAAGCGATGGCCATGAGCGACCGCGTTGCCGTGATGAACGGTGGCAAGATTGCTCAGATTGCCCGCCCAGACGAGCTGTACCACAACCCTGCCGACGAGTTCGTGGCCGGCTTCGTGGGTCAGATGAACCGCATTCCGGTAACCCTCGAAGGTCACCTGGTGAACCTCATGGGCAAGCAGGTTAGCTTCCGTTCCGACTGGGCCGGCGCATCGCCCAACCCGCTGGCTCTGGTTCGTCCAGAAGACCTGACCGTGGCATCGGTGCCTTCGGCAGACCATGCCAACGCCCGCGTTTTGGCTCGAGCCTTCCTCGGTCCGCTGTCCAAGGTTTCGCTAGAGCTGGGCGATGGCACCGAGATTTCGGCAGTCATGACCAGCAGCAACAGCCTGGACTTCGCTCCGGGTGACGCTGTGCAGGTTTCTGCCGCCGAGCGCGAGTACCTGGTGGTGGCCGGCTAAATGCAGCACCTCAGCACCAACCGTCGCCTCGTCTTTGAGCGCAGCCTGGCTGCCAACGGCTTCACCCGCACCAGCCTGCGGGCCGAGGGCGGCGAGCCAATCATCGGTGAGGCACCAACCGCGGTTACCCCGATTGCCAGCTTCATTCACCTGAGTGACCTGCACGTCTGTGACGCGAAGTCACCGGCGCGTGTGGAGTTTCTGGACCGCTTTGCCGACCCCGATTACGAGACTCGCGCTCAGTTTGAGTACGTTGGCACCTACCGCCCGCAGGAGTTTCTGACCCTGCAGGTGGTTGAGGCCATGGTCCAGGCGGCCAACGCCATTGAGGCTGGTCCGCTTCTTGGTGGAGCAATCGACGGCGTGCTGATCACCGGTGACGTGATTGACAACGGTCAGGCTAACGAGCTGGAGTGGTACAAGACCCTCATGGACGGCGGTCGGGTTTCTTCAGCTTCGGGTGACACCGAAGTTGTTGAGGCCGCCCACGGCAGCCACCCGAACTTCACCGATGACCACTACTACAAGCCGGACGCACCGGAGACCGACCGCGCCGGCGAGAAGTGGGGCATGCCTCAGGTCAACGGCCTGGCACAGGTAGCCCAGGAAGAGTTCTTCGCCACCGGTCTTGCGCATCCATGGTTTGCCATTCACGGTAACCACGATGCCCTGCTGCAGGGAACAGTGCGACCAACCGAGGAACTACAAGAATTTGTGGTTGGCGATCAGAAGCTCAACGGTGTGAAGGGCGACGCCGACCTCATGCAGGTCTTCGAGCCGTTCCAGGAAGTCGGCCCAGCCAGCTATCCCGACCCGAGCCTGCTCACCACCATCACCGTGACTCCGGACGAGAATCGTCGCTTCGTAGAGATGTCCGACTGGGTGAACATCCACCAAGATTGCGGCCACGACCACGGACTGTCTTCCGGAACATCGGTGGCGTACTGGACCCGCGACTTTGGTCAGCTTCGCGTTATTGCGCTGGACACAGTAAACGAGTGGGGTGGATGGCAGGGATGCCTCGACCGCACCCAGTTTGTTTGGCTGCGCGAGCTTCTGAAGAACTCCACCGACAAGTACGTTGTGCTCACCTCGCACCACCCGATGCAGGACCTCTTCAACCCGTTCAAGCCTGAGGGTGTGGCCGAGCCGGCGCTGACCGCTGAGGTTGCCGAACTCCTTGGTGGCTACCGCAACATCGTGGCCTGGGTTAGCGGACACGTTCACGACCACAACATCTCGTTCGCGAAGTCGGCCAAGGGCGACTGGGGCTTCTGGCAGATCCGCACCGGCAGCCACATGGACTGGCCGCAGCAGAGCCGCGTGATTGAGTTTGGCAAGACCGAAGACGGTCGCATTGTGATTGGCACCCAGGTCTTTGACCACGCAGGTTCAGACGTATTTACGTTGGCTCAGGCCGGCGAAACCACCGATGAACTACTCACCGATGTTCTGCATCTGGCTGGCATCTCCCGCATCATTGCCGCCAACGACTGGCAGCGCTTTGAGGGCGGCAACAGCCTCGAGGTTCTGGAGGGAACTCCAGCCGACCGCAACGCTTGGCTCTGGCTGGCAGATCCGCTGGCCTAGACCCCTAGACCGAATAACAAAAAACTGGGACCCGAGCGGGTCCCAGTTTTGCGTTTAGAGCGTTAGCTTGGCCTAGGCCTGAACCCAAGCGGTGGCGTTTGCCGGCAGTTTGCCACCAACCAGTGGCAGGGTGCTGAGTAGTACACGACCCTTTGGCAGCTTCACCGGCTTGGTGCCGAAGTTGGTGATGCTGTGCCAGCCGTTTGGACGCTTGAAGTGCAGGATGGTCTTGCTGAACCAGTGCTTGATCCAGGTGAGCTCCTCTGCGGTCTCCAGGCCCTTACGGAGGCCGATGGCCTTGCGGTACAGGTTCAGGGTGGAGTTTGGGTCGGCGTCTTCAACGTCAACCGCGTAGTTCTTGTACCACTCCGGCTGAGGCAGGTGCGAACCGCCCTCACCAAAGCCAAACCACTTGTGGTTGGCAACCCAAGGCAGTGGAACGCGGCAGCCGTCGCGGCTCAGGCCCAGGTCTGGGTTGCGGAAGAACTGTGGGTCCTGCATGAGTTCGTCAGGAATCTCCATTGCCTCCTGCAGACCCAACTCTTCACCCTGGTACAGGTAGGTGGAACCTGGCAGTGCCAGCAGTAGCGCGGTCATGGCGGTTGCGCGCTCCAGACCCTGCTTCACGTTCACCTTCGGGTTGAAGCGGTTGGCCTTGAACCACTTGCCGGCGTCAAACTGGCCGTCAACTCCAAAGCGGGTAGCGTGGCGAATGATGTCGTGGTTGCTCAGCACCCAGGTGTTGGAGCTTCCGTTGTCCTTGGCGCGCTGCAGCGCGTTTGCTGCTAGCTCGTGAACGCGTTGGGCATCCCAACCGGCGCCAAGCATGTCAAACGAGAAGCTCTGGCCGAGGCCCTTCTCCGACGCATAGGCAGGCAGACGGTTGGAGTGTACCCAAGCCTCGGCTACAGCCATGCGTGGCGGGTTGTACTCGTTGAAAATCTCCCGCCACGAGGCGTAGATCTTGTGAACCTCATCGCGGTCGAACAGGTCATCGGTGCCGTCATTCTTCATGACCGATACGTCGTAGCTCTGGCGCTCTGGAAGGTGGCCGTTGCTCAGGTCCTTGACCAGTGCGTGCGCTACGTCAACGCGGAAGCCGTCAACGCCGCGGTCACACCAGAACTTGACGGTCTTGCGGAAGTCGGCGCGAACCTCTTCGTTGTCCCAGTTCCAGTCCGGCTGCTCGGAAGCAAAGAGGTGCATGTACCACTGGCCAGGGGTGCCGTCTGGCTCGGTGATGCGAGTCCAGGCGGTTGGGCCAAAGTGGCTGGCAAGCTCGGAAGGGCGAATCTCGCCGTTCTCGCCCTTGCCGTCGCGGAAGATGTAGCGGTCGCGCTCAGGGGAGCCTGGCGCTGCCTTGAGGGCCTCTTGGAACCACTTGTGACCCGAGCCCGAGTGGTTCGGCACGATGTCGGCGATGAGGCGCATACCGTTGGCGTGGAGAGCGTCAATCAGCTCGTCAAACTCGGCCAGGGTTCCAATGCGTGGATCGATGTCGCGGTAGTCGTCCACGTCGTAGCCGCCATCGGCCAGCGCCGAAGGGTAGAACGGGCTCATCCAAACCGCGTCAACACCCAGCTGCTTCAGGTACGGAACGCGCGAAATGATGCCCTTCAGGTCACCGATGCCATCCCCGTTGGAGTCGGCAAAACTACGAGGGTAGATCTGGTAGATGACTGCCTGACGCCACCAGTGGGCGTCGCCGGCAAGGAAGGTGAATTCGCTCACAATGACCTGCTTCTTTTTTGATTCTGGAACAGGTTAAAGCACGCAATCGCTTTCAGGGAAATTGACCACGCCAAGGCCTTCTCGGTTACCCTTAAAGAGATGTCCAACCTCAAAGCAGCCGCAATCGGCCTAGCCGCAGCCACCATGTTTAGTCTTGGTGTTTTGCCTGCTTCAGGTGCGCCAATTCGCACGGAATCGCACGCAACTGCCGAACTTAAAGTCATGGACTGGATTGGCAAGCTTTACGTTCCTCGCTACGGCAAGAACTACGTGCGAATCATCCAGGAGGGCACAACTCCATCGGTCCTCAATGGCGCTGGCCTTGGTCACTACCAGGGAACTCAGCTTCCGGGCGAGCAGGGCAACTTTGCCATTGCCGGACACCGCGCCGCAAATGGCGGTCCAATGCTCAAGATCGACAAACTTCGCACCGGAGACCGCGCCTATGTGAAGTCAAAGACCGGTTGGTACACCTACGAGTGGGTTGCCACCAGGGTGGTAAAGCCCACCGATGTATCGGTGATATATCCGGTGCCAGCAGAGATGCCCGGTTCCGAGGAAGGT
>JAGWUG010000083.1 GCA_028868555.1 Actinomycetales bacterium
CGAATGAGCGGAAAATCGGGAAGCTGGCTTGGCCTCTACCTTTTGGTTGGAGTGGTCTGGGGATTCTCCTTCTACTTCATCGCCCTCGGCGATAAGTTCCTCACCCCGGTTGGCGTGGGCTTCTGGCGGCTAGCTCTCGGCGGCGTTGCCATGCTGGCAATCAGCCTGGTCATGCGCAAGAAATTCCCCACCGATGCCCGCACCTACGGCCTACTTTTTGTGGTTTCAATCTGCATGAATTCGGCCCCGTCCGCACTATTCGCGTATGCAGAACAGCACGTGACTAGCGCATTCGCAGGCATTATGAATTCCGCAACTCCTATCGCCACGATTCTTGTCATTCTTCTGTTCTTCCGCGAGGAGAGGCCATCGCCCAAGGTACTCGCGGGCCTTGCCGTTGGGCTGGTTGGCGCGCTAGTGGTCTTGGCCATTTGGAATGGCTTTGGCAACAATGACCCGCTGGCCATCGCCGCGCTAGGCGGTGCCATTCTGCTGTACGGCATCGGTGGGCCATTTGCCCGCAGATACGTGACCAGCCTGGGCTTAGACACCCAGGTGCAGGTGACCCTGCAGGTGCTGCTGGCCGCGGTCACCCTGCTGCCGTTCTACCTGGCCGGCCCGCTAGTTATCGCAACTCCCGATGCCCTGGGCGTAGGCGGAATGCTGGTGCTGGGTGTGCTGGGAACCGGTTTTGCTTATATCTGGTACTACCGCCTGATGGCGCTGGCGGGCAGTGCCGTGGCCAATGCGGTCACCTTCTTGTCGCCAGTTGTGGCGGTTCTGGCTGGATCTCTGCTGCTGGGCGAAGCGGTCACCTGGAACGAGCTGGTGGGTGGAGCAGTGGTGATCCTTGGTGCGGCAATCAGCCAGGGGCGCCTAGACGGATTGTTCGCCCGCCTGAAACGCTAGAGGCTTCGGCGCTAGAAGGCTTGAGCGCTAGCGAATCGGCAGTCTGAGCGCGGCCGGCGCATGAGCCGGCACTAGCGGACTCAACGGCTGGGTGGCCTCAACCAACTCGAACTGTGAACCGAGCGCGGGTCGGGCATCGGTGGCGCCCTTATTTGGCCAGACCGAGCAGGCCCACTCTGCCTGCGCAGTGATGCTCAGACTTGGGTTCACACCTGGGTTGGCGCTTAGGGTGCTGCCATCAAAGATGTGCAGGCCGGGCTCGCCAAACACGCGAAGGTAGCCGTCTACAACCCCGTCTCGGGCCGTGGCACCAATTGTGGCGCCACCCAGGAAGTGGGCAGTGAGCGGAATGCCCAGAGCCTCGGTGGCAACGGCACCCGGGATGCCGTTCATTTCCGCGGCCAGCGCTCGGGCAAACTTGTGCCCGGCTGGAACCCAGCTCGGATTTGGTTCGCCGTGACCCTGCTTGCTCACCAGCTTGGAGCCGAAAACGCCACGCTTCAGGTAGGTGGTCAGCGAGTTGTCGCGTGCCTGCATAACCAGCAGAATCAGGGTCCGCTCGCTCCAATGCCTGAAGTTGTAGAACCTCGGCAGATTGTGAAGGTTTCTTAGAGTGGCCCAAAGCACGCGTCCAACGCTCGGATTCTCACCGTACTTGCCGCTCGCCATGAATGCCTGCAGCGTGGCCATCAGGTTGCTGCCGCGGCCGTAGCGAACCGACTCAATGTGAGTGTCGGGCGAAGGGTAGACGCTCGACGTGATGGCCGAACCTTCGCTGTAATCCACCTCACTGGTCTTGGAGATCACGCCAAGCAGGCTCTCGCTGTTGGTGCGAGTGTTAGCGCCCAGCTGGTCACTCAGGCCCGGCAGGCGGCCGTTGGCCCGCAGCTTCTGCAGCAGCTTGGCGGTTCCCAGGGCTCCCGCGGCCACAATCACCTGCTCTGCTCTCACCTCAGCGATGCGCCCGCCGCGCGCAGTTGCCCGAGTCGAGACCGTCCAACCGGAATCCGAGCGCTGCAAATCGGTCACAGTGGTGAGCGGCCAAACCTGCGCTCCCCCGCTTTCGGCCAGGTGCAAGTAGTTCTTCACCAGAGTGTTCTTGGCATTGTGACGACAGCCTGTCATGCATTCGCCGCAGTTTAGGCAGCCGCTGCGGGCCGGACCCGCTCCCCCAAAGAATGGGTCTGCAGAGGCTACTCCGGACCCCTCGCCGAAGTAAACCCCAACCGGAGTCGGAGTGTAGGTGTCCCCAAAACCCTCGGCCTCGGCCACCTTACGAAGCACTCGATCGGAGTTGCTCTCGAACGGATTGGTGACCACGCCTAGCATCACCTCGGCCTGGCGGTAGTGCGGCTCCAACAGCGACTTCCAGTCGGTCACCCCGGCCCAGGTGCCGGAGCTGAAGAAGGCATCGGAGGGGCGATAGAGGGTGTTGGCGTAGACCAGTGAACCACCGCCAACCCCGGCGCCGGAAAGCACCAAAACGTTGGAGAGCAGATCCATGCGCTGGATGCCGGTGCAGCCCAGGCGCGGGAAGAACAGGAACTTACGAACGTTCCAAGAGGTCTTGGCGAAGTCTTGGTCATGGAAGCGGGCACCGGCCTCAACCACCAGCACGCGGTAGCCACGCTCGGTTAGGCGCAGAGCTGCTACCGATCCACCGAATCCGGATCCGATCACCACAACGTCGTAGTGTTCCACCCTGGTTTGCCTTCCCTGGCTTATTGGTGTGCGTTACCTTTTATGGATTGCGAAGCGGAGCAGCCGGCAGGCGCTCCTGCGAAACCCAGCGCTGCTTGTAGCCCTCGCTGGAGCTGAACAGATCCAGGAACGGCTTGGGGTCGAACGAGTCTGGTCCGAGCACGCCCTCACCCTTCCACTGGCCGGTGGCCAGCAGCTCGAGCGCACAAACCGGAACGAATGCGGTCTGAACCACCACGCACTGAGCGTCAAACTCGGCCATGGCGTCCTGGTTGTCCAGCACGTGGTAGAGGTAGGTGGCGCGGTCTCGCCCGTCCATATCCTTGCCGGTAACCAGCACGCCGGCACAGGTCTTGCCGGTCATCTGCGGGCCAATCTTTGCCGGGTCTGGGAGCACCGATGCCACCAGGTCGCGCGGCGAAACATCAACCGGACCCTGGGCGCTGCGCACGCGAACCGGGCGGGTGCGGTCAAGCTTGAGCTTGTTGAGGGTCTTCAGAACACCGATGAACTCGTTGCCCAAACCGTACTTGAAGGTGACGCGATTGGCCTTGATGGTGCGAGGCAGCATCAGCACTTCCTCGTGCTCAACGTTTACGCACTCCACCAGGCCGATGCCCTCTGGGAAGTCAAAGATCTCGGGCTCGCTGAAAGGCTCGGTGGTGAACCAGCCCTTGCCCTCTTCGTAAATCACCGGAGGGTTGAGGCACTCCTCGATTGTGGTCCAGATGCTGAAGCTCGGGGCAAAGATCTCGTTGCCGTCTTCATCGGTGACAATCAGGTTGGCGCCGTCGCGAACGCCGATTTCGGCGATCTCGCTGAAAAGGTTCTGCGCCGCGTGGCGGGCCAGGATGTTGGAGAGACCCGGCTCTACACCGGCGCCCACCAGGGCCAGACGGCCGGCGCGCTCCCACTGCTCATTCACGGCAAACTGGGCGTCGCCCAACTTGATTCCGGTCTTGTGCAGCGGGTCGCTCTCGTGTGGCTCGCTCAGGCTCATGGCCATGTCAATGTAGTCGGCGCCGGCGGTGAAGGTACCGCTGAAAATGGTGGATACAAACCGCGGCTCAACTGCATTCACCACATGGGTCACGTCGTACTGGCGAACCAGCTCGGTTACGTTTGCGGCGCTCGACGCGTCAATCTTCTCGGAGATGAATCGGGCTGCAACCTCTGGACCGTGACGGCGGGCAATCCACTCGATGGTGGCATCGCAGCGGCTCTGGTCATAGTCGGCAATGACAATGACTTCGTAGAAATCGCGGCGGGCTGCAACCTTGGCAATGGCGTCGCCCACGCCTCCGGCACCGATGAGAAGAATACGCATTGGTTAAGACTATCGGCGGGTGATGTCGGCCTCAGGATTGTTGACCCAGTCGATTACGCCCTGCCAGGCGCCCCAACCATCCTTGTTGGAGAGATGGGCGGCACCGGGAATGATGATGGCCTCTAGGCCCAGCGGGTCACCGATGGCGGCCTGCAGGCCGCTCGGACTCCAGGGGTCGTTATCGCTGCCCACCAGGATGATCTGCTTGGCCGAAGAGTGCAGTGCGTTGCGGATTTCGGCATCGGTGCGGGAGATATCAAAACTGGGGAGCTTGCTGATTCCGGTGCGCTCTGGAGGCGCCACCATGAGTAGGCGATCAACCACAAGGCCGGACGGCAGGAGGGCATCGGTGGCAGATTTCAACCACAGCACATTGCCCAGGGAGTGGCCAATCACGATGATTTCGTCGGTGGATTCACCGCGGGTCTCAAGCAGAAGCTCAAGCTCCGCATTGAGCAGCCATTGCCAGTCCTCAAAGGTTGGCTCGAGCGTGTTTGGGTACTGCGGATAGAAGACCTGGTGCCCCTGGCGACGGAGCGCAACGGCAAGGCGGCGCTGCCAGTGGTCGAGCGGCCGAACGTTGGTCCAGCCGTGATTGATGAGAACGTATGCCATGTTCTAAGGCTAACTAGCGGAGGCTTGCTCCGCGAAGCGCCGGCCGAACAATGAACAGGGTTGCCGCCAAACCAATTAGGTAGCAAACCAGGTAGGCGCCAGCAATGCCGGCCATGCTGTTGGTTGGTAGCAGGGTGTAGAGCGGCGAAAGCAGGCTGGTCACCAGGAAGTTCATCGTACCCATCAGCGCGGCGGCTGTGCCGGCCTCTTCGCCGTGCGGAGCCATGGCCAGTGTCTGCATCGGTCCGGTAGACATGCCAAAGCCAAAGGTTCCAATGTAGATGAGGCCCATGACTAGCGCCATATTCGGCCAAGCCACTCCAACGGTCAAACCACCGATGCCACCGACAATTCCCATCACCATTGCCAGGGTGAGGGTG
>JAGWUG010000084.1 GCA_028868555.1 Actinomycetales bacterium
CGCCACCGGGTTCGCCTCGACGTCCTTGGCGCGGCAACTTCGATTGTGGCAATGTCATCGCTGGTCTATGGGCTGGTCCTGGCTGCCGAGCAGGGCTGGAACACTCCAGCTGCCTGGGGCTGGCTGGCGCTCGGTCTAGTTGCCGGCTGGTTCTTCGTTCGAATCGAAAAGCGCAACCCAGCTCCACTTCTGCCCCTCCGACTGCTGGCACACCGCAAACGCACCGGAGCCAACCTAGCTCGCGCACTATTCGTGGGATCGATGGCTGCGTTCTGGTTCTACCTGTCCCAGTTCCTCCAGATAGCCAAGGGCATGAATGCCCTGCAAACTGGTCTGGCATTCCTGCCAATGACCTTGGCAAGTTTCGGAATCGCTTTCCTGGTTCCGCGCCTCAGCGCGCGCTTTGGCGAGGAGGTATTCCTTCGCGGTGGCCTTGCCGTGGTCACAATCGGAACCTTCTGGCTGGCCTTCCTCAACAAGGACGGCAGCTACCTCACATCGGTGGCCCTGCCCATGATTCTGGTTGGCCTCGGGCAGGGTGCCTCCACCATTCGCCTGACTTCGGCAGGTATGTCTGAGGTTGCACCCGAGGATTCCGGTGCAGCGTCCGGTGTGGTCAGCACAGCGGTTCAGTTGGGTAGCGCGCTCGGCCTAAGCATCCTGTTGACGGTGGCTGCGGCCGCGGTTCCGCTCGGCTCACCCGAAACCGCAACTACGGTTCAAGCCCAGGCACACTCGGCCCTCATTGGTGGTGCTGTGCTTTGTGCGCTGGCACTGGCATCGGTGCTTCTCTTGGTGAAGCCCCGCAAGGCATAAACTCGGCGCTAGTGGCGCGAAATCCACTCCAGCATTGAGTTCATGGTTTCCACTACTTCTGGGCAGTCTTCCGGAATTCGGTTGATGTGGGCGTGAGGAACACCCGGCTGGAAACTGACTTCAACGTCCACGCCAGCCGCTGCCAAATCACGAGCATACTGCTCGCCCGAGGCCCGAAGACCGTCGTACTGGCAGTTGATGATTTGGGTAGCCGGCAGGCCCTTGAAGTCCTTGACATCACCAGCCCACCACCAGTCAGGCGAACCCGGCGGGTTGCTGCCGAGGCGCTCGTTTAGCCCCAAGAGTTCCTTGTTGTCGATGATCCAAGGCCATTCCTTGAGGTCCTCGGTCAGTTCAGGGCTTGGCTCTGGATTCACTCGATGCAGGACCGGGCAGTTCAAAAGCTGGCCGGCAAGTTTGGGATTTCCCGAGTCGCGGTCGAGGGTTGCCACAACGGCGGCCAAGGCTCCGCCGGCACTGATCCCGCCAACATAGATTCGAGTTAGATCCACTTCGTCATGGTTGGCGTGCTTGAGAACATACTGCAGAGCGTTGAAGCCGTCTTCGAGCGGTACCGGAAACTTGAGACCATTCTCCGGAGTCAGCTTGGTGTAGTCGTAGTTGAATACGTTGATCAAGCCCCGGTCGGCAAGTTCCAGGCTGAAGACGTGGCCCTCAACGATGTTGAAGTCGCCCATTTCATAGCCACCGCCGTGGAACCAGATCAGCAGCGGCTGCTTGCCGGTTGCCTTTGGCGAGCGATACCAGCGGCCCTTGGTCCAGCGACCGTTGCTCTTGAAGTTCACATCGCGAGTGATGACCTCAGGCGCAATGTACTCGTGCTGCGGTTCCTGGAACTTCGCGAATCGTGCCGCAATCGGCAGCGACTCATCGGTGATGATTTCCAGTCCACGTTTGAAAAGCGGTGAGAGCGGCATGTTGTTACCCTACTAGCGACCCATGAACTTCAGCATGTTGCTCAAGCTGTTGCGGGCGCCCGCAACCTCTTTCGGGTTCTTGTTCAGGTGGCCGTGAGGCACTCCAAGCTCGGTGTACTGGGTCACGGTAACGCCGGCACGGGCTAGGTCAAGCGCGTAACGCTCGCCGCTCGGAGCCAGGTCGTCAAACTCGCAGTTGATCACCAAGTGCGCCGGCAGGTTGCCAAAGAAGCTGCCGTCACCCGGGAAGTCGTGACCGGTTGCCTGGTCCAGCGGCTTGCCCATGATTCTGGAGTTCAGGCCCTTGCGCCACTCGTCTGGGAAACCGACGGCCGCAGGCAGCTGTGCCAAGCGCTCCTGCTGCCACTCACTGAACTCCCAGGTTCCACCGTGAGCAACCGGGTAAATCAGAAGTGCACCGTCAACCTGCTCCAGGCCCTTGTCGCGCAGAATCTGCACGGTAGAACCGGTCAGGCAAGCACCCGCACTGGCGCCACCGGCATAAATCTTTCCACCGATGCCCAGCTGCGCCTTGTTCGACTGAACCCAGGCGATTGCTGCTGTTGCGTCTTCCTGAGGTGCTGGGAAAGTGACGCCGTCATTACAGAGGCGGTAGTCAACGGTGATCACGGTCATCTTGCCCAGGTAAGCCAACTCGCTGCTCACAAAGTGGCTCTCGCCCATGTCGAGGTCGCCACCCATGAACGCGCCGCCGTGGAACCAAACCAGAGCAGGGGCATCCGACGCGGCGCCGCCGGCAGGCGTGTAGATGCGAGCCGGAATCTGAACCTGGCCGGGAATGGTCACGTGCTTAATTTCAACGTCACGGCCAACGTAAGGCTCGTCGTCGGCAAAGAATGGTCCGAGGGTCATCCAATCACCGGCTGGAACATCCTTCACGAGGTGCATCTTCTTGAGGTAAATCTCTTCGAGTGGCATAGTCTGACTCCTTCGCTCAAATCCTAATGCCTATTAGGTTTTCAAATTTTGTTGGCGCGAGCAATCTGCTCATAGACAAACGAGCTCGGCTTGCGGGTGCGCTCCAGGTTGCCTTCGCGGTCAACCGAAACCAGACCAAAGACCGGCTCGTAGCCGAAGATCCACTCGAAGTTGTCCAGCAAGCTCCAGTGGCAGTAGCCCAGCACTGGAACGCCATCGGCAATCGCGGCCCCCAGGTCGGTCAGGGCAGCGGTTATGAGGTTGGCGCGAACGCTGTCATCGGTGGTGCTCACGCCGTGCTCGGTTACCAGGATTGGAATGTTGGTCTGCTCGTGGGTCCAGCGCACGCAGTTGGCCAGCGAAGGCGCGTAGACCTCGGTGTGCATCTGGTTCTGTGGCAGGTTTGGATCGTTTGGCGCCTTGGTGCCGTCGGCCAGCCAAATGTTGCGGCTGTAATTCTGCACACCGATGAAGTCGTCGTGACCCTTCACCAATCGAATCCAGCGGCCGTACAGGCGCTCGCAAACTGCGTCCCGTGCTGCCTCGCCACCTGGCTCAGCCTGCTCGTCCATGATTGCAATCGAAACGCCAATCTTTAGCTCTGGACGCACTGCCTTCATGGCGTTGTAGGCAGCGGTGTGACCGGCGGCCATGCCAATCTCAATGTCCTGCGCCTCATCGGAGCGCACCACGTTAGCCAGGCGATACTTCTCCACACCGGCCGCGGCGGAACAGGCATCGATGGTCTTGCGGGTCAGGTCCTCAACAAAGTCAGGCAGACCAATGGCGCCCAGCAGGGTTGGCAGGTTTGGCTCGTTCAGGGTGACAATGTATTCCAACTTGGCACCGATGCGCTCCACTACGAAACCGCAGAAACGAGCGAACAGCTCGGCGGATCCGGGGTTCAGCCAGCCACCCTTGGCGGCAAACCAGCTGGGGGTGGTGAAGTGGCTCATTGTCACAATCGGCTTCAGACCCTGCTCGTGGCAGCGGTCCACAATTGCCTCATAGTGGGCCAGCTCGGCCTCATCCCAGGTGCCCTCAACCGGCTCGATGCGCGACCACTCCAGCGAGAAGCGGTAGGCGTTGAGACCCATGGCCTTCACAAGGTCAACATCCTCGGCCCAGCGAACGTAGCTGTCGCAGGCGATGCCCGAAGGCTCCTTGAATACGGTTGGGGTTACGTTTTCGGCAAACCAGCAGTCGTTGTTGGTGTTGTTGCCCTCAACCTGGTGGGAGGCAACCGAAGTGCCCCAGATAAAGCCCTGTGGGAAAGAAGTCATGGTTAGAGTCTGCCCTTGATTTCGGCCTTAAAAGCGAAAAGAGGTATCGGCAATCCGATACCTCCTAACGCCTAAATCAGGTTGCGGGAAAGAGCCCCGCGAATGACACAACTACTGCTTTGCCATCGGAGTCAGTCGCTCCAGAATCTTCACGTGATCCGGGGTCAGCTCGGCCAGCGAGTTCACGCCCAGCAGCTTCATGGTGCGAACAATCTCGCCCCGCAGAATCTCGATGGTGCGGTCAACGCCCTCGCGACCTCCGGCCATCAGGCCGTATAGGTAGGCGCGGCCGATCAGGGTGAAGTTGGCACCCTTGGCGATGCAGGCAACGATGTCCTGGCCGTGCATGATTCCGGTGTCAACCCAAACCTCGGCATCCTTGCCAACCTGCTTAACGGTCTCCGGCAGCAGGTGGAACGGAATTGGTGCGCGGTCCAGCTGGCGGCCACCGTGGTTTGAGAGCAGAACGGCATCGGCGCCGGACTTGACCGCGCGCTTGGCATCGGTGACATTCTGAATTCCCTTGACCACCAGCTTGCCCTTCCACTGCTCGCGGATCCACTCCAGGTCGTTGAAGTCAACGGTTGGGTCAAACATGCTGTCCAGCAGCTCACCAACGGTTCCGTTCCACTGACCCAACGAGGCAAACTTCAGCGGGTCGGTGGTTAGGAAGTTGATCCACCACTCCGGACGAGGCAGCGCGTCAATCACGGTGCCCAGGGTTAGGGCAGGTGGAATGGTCATGCCGTTGCGCTTGTCGCGCAGACGGGCTCCGGCAACCGGAACGTCAACGGTCAGCTGCAGGGTGTCGAACCCGGCTTTGGCGGCGCGGTCAACCAACTCCATTGAGCGGTCGCGGTCCTTCCACATGTACAGCTGGAACATGTTGCG
>JAGWUG010000085.1 GCA_028868555.1 Actinomycetales bacterium
GGACCAACCCGGCAATCACCTACGTTGGCTTGGTGGAGCGCGCCCTTGCCGTGACCCAGAGCTGGTACCTGGTGCTGGTGGTCTTTGTGCTTTACCGCAAGCAGCCAAAGTTCTAGGACAATAGTTAGATGTCTGATTTCCTGCGCCCGCTAGCCGAGCTCCGCGAGCGTCACTCCTCCAAGTGGCGTCGCTACCCAGCCGATGTGCTGCCAATGCACGTGGCCGAGATGGACTATGAGATTGCGCCGCAGATCAAGAACCTCCTGATCGACTTCGTTCAGCGCAGCGACCTGGGCTACATCGGCCCGATTCCCGAGGTGGCCGAAGGCTTCGTTGCCTTCGCGCAGCGCCACTGGGGTTGGACTCCGGACGCCAAGCAGATCCGCATCGCCACCGATGTCTCGGTTGGCACCGTTGAGATTCTCCGCGCGATCACCCAGCCTGGCGACCGCGTGCTCATCAACACCCCGGTCTACGCCGCATTTTTCGGTTGGCTGCGCGAGGTTGGTTGCGAGGTGGCGGACGTTCCGCTGATTCCAGACCTGGAGACCTGGCGCCTGGACCTGCAAGGCATCGAGCGCGCCTTCCAAGACGGCGTGAAGTACTACCTGCTCTGCTCGCCGCACAACCCGATGGGTCGCGTGCACGAGCAGCACGAGCTGGAGGCCATTGCAAACCTGGCTCACCGCTACGGCGTGGTTGTAATCAGCGACGAGATTCACGCACCGCTGACCTACCGTGACCAGAAGTTCGTTCCTTACCTATCGGTCTCCGATGCTGCGCGCGAAACCGGTGTGGTCGTGACCGCGGCATCAAAGAGCTTCAACCTGGCCGGCCTCAAGGCCAGCATCATTGTGACCCAGAGCGCAACCATGGCGGAGCGCATCGGTGGGGTGGTGCCAGACATTCACTGGCGTTCTGGAATTCTTGGCGGCTTTGCCATGGCCGAGGCCTTCACCAGCTGCGATGACTGGCTGGCTCAGGCCGTTGAGGCTAACCGCGCCAACCGCGATCTGCTGACTCGCCTGGTTTCAGAGCGCCTGCCGGGCGTTCCTTACTGGGTTGCGCAGGGCGGCTACCTTGCCTGGCTCGACCTTAGTTCCCTGAACCTTGGGGACAACCCAGCCACCCGCATCCTCGAGGAGAAGCGCATTTCGCTGGTTCCGGGAATCGACCTGGGTGCCGACTATGGCCAGTACGTGCGAATCAACTTTGCCTGCTCGGCCGAGGCCATTGAGCAGACTGTGTCGGCAATCGCCAGCTACCTGTAGGGGTTGAGTGGTCGGCAGGTTTGACCGGTCAAAGTCTTTGGTTTTCGGGTCTGGCAGTCGGGGTTCAACCATAGGCTCGCAGCATGAGCACACTTTTTTCATGCACTAGAAACTCGGCAACTCGCTCCGCCATTATCGGCACTTCGTTGGCAGTTTCTCTGCTGGCCGGGCTGTCGCTCGGAGTTGGAGCGGGACCCGCCAACGCCAAGGCCGGTGTGTCTCTGAGCACCTCGACTCCCGATATTGAAGCAAACAAGGAAGTGGCCAAGTTCACTGTCTCCGGCCTCACCCCTGGATACACCTCAAAGGTGCAGTGGCTTTCGCCAACTTCTAAGAAGTGGATGACCGTTGCAACTGTTTCTGCCGGGCTGGCTGAGGTTCCCGATGTGCCAGCGGGCTTCAACAGCTACCGCGCTTCAACCTACAGAGGCTCCAAGTTGGCCAAGTCCTCGAAGGCGATTACCGTCATTGCGCGGGCCATATTCGCAAAGGGTCAGCCTTACGGTTTCGTAGACAGGCCTATTGGTTTTTGGCAGCTTTACGCGGGAAGTAGTGAACTACAAAGGGCCTTCCCAAAGGATCTTGGCTGTGATTACCTGAACCTTGGCATGAAAATGCAGGGCTACGACAACACCGCCCCGAGCGCGAAGATCACCGTATTCTCCGAGTTGACTCCACCGCCAAGTTTTCAGATCTCGGTGGCCAATCCGACCGCACAGCTCCTAAAGGTGCCGGTCTCAGGCGATGCCACCATTGCCGTTAGCACTCCAGGCAACTTCTCCTGGGGAGCGCACGTTGACGTGGGCATCGATGCACACTGCGCCGTAAACCCCTGGGGCTAAACCCCAACTCAAAACGAAAATCGCCCGGGTTGCCCCGGGCGATTTTCATTTGGTAGCTAGATAACGCTGAGTGCGCGGCGCAGATCCTCGATCAGGTCGCTGGCGCTCTCCAAGCCAATGCTCATGCGCACGGTGTTTGGGGTGACGCCCATCTTGAGGCGCACCTCCTCAGCCAAACGCTTGTGAGTGGTGCTGGCTGGGTGGGTGATCAGAGTCTTGCTGTCGCCCAGGTTGTTGCTGATGTCAATCACGGTCAGCGCGTTCATCACCTTGAAGGTGTCTTCCTTGCTGCCGGCAACCTTGAACGAGACGGTGCTTCCGCCACCTGCCATCTGGCTCTTAGCCAGTTCGTAGTTCTTGTCGGTAGGCAGGAACGGGTAGCTCACCGACTCCACCTTTGGGTGGGCGGCGAGGAACTCGGCAACAGCCATAGCGTTCTCGTTCATGCGCTCAACACGCATGGCCATGGTCTCAAGGCTCTTCAGTAGCACCCAGGCGTTGAACGGGCTGAGGCTCTGACCGGTGTGACGGGTGAATGGGAGAACCACATTCTTGATGTAGTCCTTGGTGCCCAAAATGGCTCCACCCAGTACGCGACCCTGGCCGTCAATGTGCTTGGTGGCCGAGTACATGACAACGTCGGCACCCAGCTCCAGCGGCTTCTGCATCACTGGCGAAGCCATCACGTTGTCAACAATCACGGTGGCGCCAACCTTGTGGGCAAGCTTGCTCACCATGCGCAGGTCAACAATCTCCATCAGCGGGTTGCTAGGAGTCTCAACAAAGACAACCTTGGTTGGCTCGCTCAGCGCGGCCGCCCAGTCCTTCTCATCGGTGCCCTCCACCAGAACGGTGGTGATACCCCAGGCCGGAAGAATCTCGGTGAGAATCACGTAGCAGCTGGAGAACATGGCGGCGGAGGCAACAATGCGGTCGCCACTCTTCACCAGTGCAGCCACCGATGCAAACATCGCCGACATTCCGGTAGGCGTGGCGAAGCAGGCCTCTGCACCCTCGAGGGCGGCCAGGCGGTTCTCGAACATGGCAACGGTTGGGTTGGCGAAGCGCGAGTAGAGGAAGTGCTCGGTCTCCTCCATGAAGGCGCTCTCGGCCTGCTCGGCGCTGTCGTAGGTGAAGCCCGAGTTCAGGTACATGGCCTCGCCGGTCTCACCAAAGCCGCTGCGGGCAAGCCCCGCACGCACTGCGATAGTGTCTTGGCCCAGCTGCCAGTCTGGCGTTGGTCCCTCAAAAACGTCCTGGTATCCCCACGGGCGGTTGCGCTTAGTCATAGTTACAACGATATCAGGGCGGTTCACTAGGCTTTAGCCATGAACCGTAGTCCGTCTATGTTCGATGTCGCCAAGCACTGTGGCGTCTCGCATCAGACTGTCTCCCGCGTGATCAACGGCAGCCCCAACGTTTCGGCCGCCACCAAGGCCAAGGTGCTGGCCGCTATACAGGAGCTGGGGTACCAGCAGAACCTCGCCGCCAAGGCGCTCGCCACTGGCCGCACCCAGACCATCGGTGTGGTCTCCTTTGACTCAACCCTCTACGGCCCAACCGCAATGCTGCACTCGCTGCAGGTGGCCGCCCGCGAGCACGGTTACCGGGTGGTGCTCAACTCTGTGAGTGACATCACCAACGCCGCCATCTCCGATGCCATCGCCGACCTCGGCAACGCCAACGTGGATGGAATCCTGGTCATTGCTCCGCGCTCGGCCGAGGAGGGCTCCGACCTCGCGCTCAACTCCCGAGTCCCGGTGGTCTTCCGTGAGATTCGAGACGGCGAGAAGTTTGCGGTGGTGGATATCGATCAGTTCGATGCCGCCCGTCGAGCCACCGCGCTCTTGGCATCGTTGGGCCACCGCGACATCGCGCACATCGCAGGTCCGCTCAACTGGATTACCGCCACTCGCCGCCGCGACGGCTGGGCCGCGGTTGCCGACGGACCCGAGGCATCGGGGGACTGGACGGTTCGCAGTGGCTACGAGGCTTGCAAGGCTCTGATTGCCAGTGGACAACCCTTCAGCGCCATCTTTGCCGCCAACGATGCCATGGCATTCGGTGCCATGCGTGCGCTACGCGAGGCTAACCTGAGCATTCCCGACGACGTCTCGCTGGTTGGTTTTGACGACATCGCCGAGGCGGAGTTCTACTCGCCGGCGCTCAGCACAGTGCGCCAGGACTTCGACACCGTGGGTGAGGAAATCCTCAGTCGCCTGCTGGCCGCCATTGACACCGGCAGCACTCCCGAGGGCAGCCTGTTGATTCCGGGCGAGCTCGTGCTCAGGGCATCGGTGCAGTCCGCCATTTAGGGCAGTTTTTCCTTACAAAATGGCAACAAATCTGGTTTGAAGCCGCCGCAGGTGATAGAAATTGTTAGCGATAACAATTTGGTTGCGGGCAGGTTCGAATGACAAAAAATCCAGAGTTCACGGGCGTCTACCGTCCTGCCGGATTTGACGGCATTCGCTACGGGGCGGCCTACTACAACGAGTACCACCAGACCGAGCGCACGGCCGAGGACTTCCAGCTCATGGCAGAGGCCGGTGTGACCGTTATTCGCGTTGGCGAATCGGTCTGGCACAAGTGGCAGCCAACCCCAACTACCTTCAACCTTGATTGGCTCGAGCCGGTGTTGGATGCCGCCGCGGCAAACGGCATCGGTGTGATTATTGGCACCCCAACCTACGCGGTTCCCATCTGGGTTTTCCAGAA
>JAGWUG010000086.1 GCA_028868555.1 Actinomycetales bacterium
ATGACCATGACCGTGCGCGGCCACTCGCTGCTGGCAGCTGGAAGTGCAAGGTTGAGCTTGCTGGTTGCAATCGCAGGAAGGTTCTTGATCTTCTTGGAGGCCTTTTGGAGCGCATAGTAGGAGCTGCGCGAATCGAGAGCTGGGCCGGCAACACGGGTGGTTAGCTGCTTCGAATCGTGGACGGTATCTCCAACGGAAACAACCTGAGCCACGCGCTCGACGATGTTGAGGAGCTGAGTCTGGGTAACCACGGCAGGCTGCTGAAGGTTGGTGGCGGCGGTAGCGGACGCGGATTCGCTGCCGGCTGGCTGTGAAGCTGTGCAACCAGCCAGGGTTGCGGTGATGAGGATTCCCGACGTGATGGCGGTGAAGTTTCGAGCCGAACGGCGCCCACGGACCGGTGCGGAACTGCGGGTGCGGCGACGGCGCAGTTTTGGCCCCTGCGGAGCCTTTGGCAGACGGCGACGGGGGCCGCGGTCCTTACGCATCTGGTACCAGGCCCACCAGTTCACAATCACCGCGGCAAGCAGCAGGATGCCACCAACGATGAAAAGGACACGGCTAGAAGTTGGGTCAAATTCGATTGCCCAGGTGATCTTCAACTTCTGTGGCGCGGGGTTGAAGCCATTGGAGGCAACCAAGAGCGCGGCTCCATCGGCGGGGTCAACCAGAGTGGAAACGTTCCCGATGGCACTGACCTCATGACGCCAAAGGTCGGAACCCAGCGGGTTAGCCGAAACCTGAGAGCCGTGACGAATGGCCACGTGAGACACGGTCTCGCCGTTGTCGGCCTTCAGTCCAACAATCTGGTGGGTGGTGTTGCCCACCCAGGCATCGATGTCGGACTGTCGCCCAACTGCGATGAATGAGCCACCTTCGCTGGTGGCTGTCACAACCGGCTGACCCGGAAACTGGGTGAGAACAGAGTGTTCAACCACCATGAGTGGGGCCTTGGTAGTGGCCTGAACATACTGAACGTGAGCGGCAGGTGGGTGCCAAATAGTTCTTTGAGCCAGGCCGGTGAGGATAAGCGCAGCAGACACCACAAACAGAATGGCGGCAGTCAAGAAACGCATCAAAAATCCATTCGGAGTAAACTTGGCTCGGGTTCAAAACCCTAGATGTTCAGTCTACCGAAACCGTCAGGAGCGCCAGTTTGTCTAACCTCGAGGGCGATTTCCCAACCACTTTGCGTGGTTATGACAAAGCTGCCGTAGATGACGCAATCCGCGACCTGCGCAAAGAAATCCTTTCGATCTCTGCCCAGAATTCTCAGCTGGCAAATGAGCTGCGCGAATCTCAGTCCAAGCTGAAGCAGGCTCTGGACGAACTCAAAGAGGTTGGCGCGCCTTCCTATGCCGGAGTTGGCGCTAAGGCCACCCTGGTTCTTTCCACTTCCGAGGAAATGGCAACTCGCCTGTTGGCCGAGGCAACCCAGGAACGCGACCGCATGCTGGCTCAGGCCAAAGCCGAAGCCGACGAGGTTAAGGACGAGGCCAAAGGTTACTACGACGCCCTCGTGGCTGAGGCTCACCGCCGCGCCGAGCGCGTTATGGGTCAGGCCCGCGTAGACGCCGATGACCTCATGAACTTCACCCGCAGCGAGGCGGCACGACTAACCGCAGATGCCAACCGCGAAGCCGGAGCAATCCGAGGAGCCACCGCCACCGAGGTTGCCAAGCTGCGCGCCAGCGCCCGTCGCGAAACCGAATCGATGAAGACCAAGGTTGAGCGCGACCTAGCCGAGCGCAAACTTCTGGCCAACCGTGACAACACCCGCGAGCTCGACATGGGCCGCGCCCAGGAACTGGTTTCGGAGCAGGCTCGAATTGACCTCGAACTTGAGCTCACCGCTCGCCGCAACGAGGCCGAGCAGGAATACCTGAAGAAGCACCAGGAGGCAGTTGCTGCGACGCAGCGCTACCTCGACGACGCCAACGCGCAGCTCTCCCTGGCTCTCACTCGCGTCAACGCCGCCCGACTTGAAGCCGAGACCCTCGAGGCAGCCGCCCGCAGCGCCAGCAAGTCCAGCATCGATGCGGCTCGCGCGAAGGCCGAGGCTACCATCGCAGCGGCCGAGGCCGAGGCCCGAAACCTCGTCAGCGAGGCCAACTTGGTCAGCGCAGTGCGCATCCGTGAAGCCGAGGCGCGCCTGAGCCAGCTCAAGCTGGAGCAGGATTCCGCCAGCATCTACCTGAAGAATCTCAAGGCCCTAGTAGACGCGGCTTTCCGAGCCGACCGTCGCGGTGCCGTAGCCGAATACCCCACGGAAGAGTAGCTAATGTCAGGTGCGCCATTCAGAGTGACCAACGCATTCCAACTCGGTCTGCTGGGCGGTCTGGGCGTGCTTACGGCCATGCTGATTGGCAGCATGTTCATTTCGCTGGCCAGCGTTCTCACCTACGTCTTTGCCGCCATCTTCATCGCGCTGGGACTTGAGCCGATCGTAAATCTGCTGGAAAAGCGTCGCATCGCCCGCCCAATGGCAATCACCATCGTGGCGGTGCTTTTCGTAGCCTTTTTTGTTGGCGTTGGCGTTGTCTTCCTGCCAAACCTGGTGACCCAGACCGCACACTTCGTTGAGGGCGCCCCGGTATTACTCACCAACTTCGTAAACGTGCCATTTGTACACAACCTTGACGTGCACTTTGGCGGCGCAATCACCGATGCCCTCGACAAGGTTGGAACCTTCCTGGCCGACAGCGGCAACTGGCCCACCATGCTCGGTGGCGTTGTCAAGGTTGGCCTCACAATCCTGAACGGCATCACTGGCGGAATCATCATCATGATTCTCAGCCTCTACTTCATGGCGTCGCTGAAATCATTCAAGCGATTCGTTTACTCGCTGGTTCCCGCCTCGCGTCGCGATACCTTTGCCGACATCAGCGAGCAGGTTTCCACTGCAGTTGGACGATACGTGATTGGCCAGGTCACCATCGCGGCACTGAACGGAATCCTGCTGTTCATCGTGCTGCTTATCATCGGTGTGCCTTACGCCCCAGTGTTGGCAACCCTGGCGTTCCTGCTGGCACTTATTCCGCTGGTTGGATCGCTAACCGCCACTGTAATCATCACCCTGGTGGCGCTCAGTCAGTCGCCCGCGCTCGCGCTCATCGTGCTGGTCTACTACCTGGTTTACATGCAGATTGAGGCATACGTCATCAGCCCTCGCATCATGAGCAAGGCAGTGGCCGTGCCAGGCGCAGTGGTTGTGGTTGCAGCACTTGCCGGTGGAACCCTTCTGGGAGTACTCGGCGCCTTGGTTGCCATTCCGGTGGCAGCATCGGTGATTTTGATTCTGCGCCAGGTTGTCATGCCCCGCCAGGATGCGCTCTAAACCTGCATCTACAGAACGCCGACTAGATCTCGACTGAGGTTGGGAGCGGCAACGCGGCAGGGTTTACCACGGCCACAATCTCGCTCAGAACTCGGTAAACCTGGTCCTCGCCAACCCAAAGGTGCTTGCCGCCGGCAACGTTTATCTGTTCAAACTTGCGCAGGCTTCCAAAAGCCACCGATGCCTCATCCGGCTTCAGATAGTCATCAAACTCCGGAATGATTCCAACCACTCGCTTGTCAACGTGGTTCCACTTTTCCAGATCCTGCTGGGTGGCGCGATGTAGCGGTGGTGACAGCAGAATGCCGCCCAGAACCGGCTGATTGGAACCGTACTTGAGAGTGAGCTCGGTACCGAATGACCAGCCCAGTAACCAGAGATTTGGAAGGCCTTGGGCAACCGCCCACGCAACTGCCGCCTCGAGATCGTGCTGTTCCGCAACTCCCCCGTCAAAACTTCCAGTGCTCTTGCCCTGAGGCGACTCGGTGCCTCGGGTGTTGAAGCGCAGCACTGCTAGGTCAGCAAGGTAGGGCAGGCGGTTGGATGCCTTGCGCATGACGTGGCTCTCCATAAAGCCACCGTGCGTTGGCAGCGGGTGAAGGCAGATCAGAGTGGCCACTGGTGGCTTGCCAACCGGCAGCGCCAGCTCAGCAACTAGGGCCTCGCCGTCGGCGGTGTGGAGGGTGAACGGGTGGCGTTCAACCGGCAGCTCGGCACCCGAGCGAATGTCAACGAGAGTCATGCTTAGCCCAGGTATCCGTTGTACATTTCCCAGCAACGGGTGTGGAAGTGACGTCGGGTCTCAACAGAGAGGTCGGCAGGCCAAGCCACCAGGTGGCTCGTCCCCCACTGAATCGGCACGGTGCAGTTAGGGCAAATCCAACTCTTAGAGCGATCCTCAGACCTACCGTTGGTTGGCTGCACAAAGCAAGGAACACCATTCTTCACCTCGGTGCGCTTCATTCCCATGCGAATGAGGTCGAGGTTTAGTTCTTCCGGCTCTTGGTTCTGTCGCTTGCCGCGGCTTGGCCGGTTGCTGCGGCCCACGCTAGTACCAGCCGTAATCGTTGGAGTGCACCAGCGCGGTGCAAGGTGTGTGGTAGCGACCCTGAATGTACTTCACACCCCAGCGGATCTGAGTCTGCGGGTTGCTCATCCAGTCGGCGCCCTCGGATGCCATGCGCGAGCCAGGGAGGGCCTGCGGGATACCGTAGGCGCCACTAGAGGAGTTCTGTGCAAGTGCGTTCCAGTGTGACTCGCGATTCCAAAGTTTGACCAGACAGGAGTACTGGTCCTGACCCCAACCAAGCTGTCCGCCGAGGCTCTTGGCAAAGGACTGGGCGGTGCCAGCGTCCGGCACACCGGCATCGGTGACGAACAGTTTGACCACCTTGTTGCCGGCTACGATGTCAAAGCCGCCGCGGGCGAACGAAACCGTGGTTGGAGTGATGATGTCTACCG
>JAGWUG010000087.1 GCA_028868555.1 Actinomycetales bacterium
GTTGACTTCAAGCGAGTGGACACACCAACCGATTTCTACTTCGAGCTTTCGCTGGGTGACGTCTGGGTATGGGACATGAATCGTCAGGATCGCTTCATCAAGCAGGTCAAGATTCGCACCTTCAAGGACGTAAACATCGAGGAACTCGAGAGCGGCTTCCAGCTGCCTAAGGACCTCTCGGTAGGGGAGTAACAGCCCTTCCACAACCCGCCTTCGGGCGGGTTTTCCACATATTGGGCTCGCGCTGGTTTGGGGCGCTTGCGGTTTTGAAACCCTTGCCAAATGACCGATGCAAGACAGTGGCTGGGCCGCTATGGCGAAGACAGGGCCTGCGAATACCTGGTGGGCCAGGGGTATCAGATTCTCGACCGCAACTGGCGGTACCGCGAGGGCGAACTCGACATAGTGTGCGTGCAGCGCGGCACGCTCGTGTTTGTCGAGGTGAAAACACGCACCTCCTTGGCAACCGGCAGCCCATTCGATGCCATAACCAAGACCAAGCTGGCACGACTGCGTCGGCTTGCTGCCTCCTGGTGTGCCAATCGCCAGGTCTCCAACTCGCAGGTTCGCTTCGATGCCATCGGTGTCTTGGTTCGCGGTGGAAGGGTAACCATAGAGCACCTAAAGCAGGTGCTCTAGTGAGTCTCGCTAAAACCTTTTCGGTAGGCCTTTACGGTCTTAGTGGCACTGTCATTGAGGTAGAGACCGACATCTCATCGCAACTGCCTAGTTTTACGCTGGTTGGCCTCCCAGATGCCTCGCTCTCGGAGGCCACCGCCAGAGTGAGGGCCGCCTGCACAAACTCGGGCTTTGGCTTCCCATCCAAGAAAGTCGTGGTCAATCTTTCACCGGCGGCAGTTCCAAAGTCTGGCTCGGCTTTCGACCTCGCCATCGCGACCTCGATTCTGGCGGCAATGGAGGTGGTGCCTAAGCAGCCCCTCGAGCGACTCTGCATCATCGGCGAACTTGGCCTGGATGGGTCGCTTCGCCAGGTGCCCGGTGTTTTGCCCATGGTCATGCACGCGCGTCAGAGCGGTTTCACCGGAGTGGTCTGTCCACTTGGGAATCTCAGCGAGGCGGGGATGGTCGATGGGATTCAAGTTCTAGGCGCAGCCAATTTGCGCTCTATTGTCGACTGGCTCAATGACAGGGGAGTGCTTGAAGAGCCTCTTCAGCTCTCCGACCTGAACCCCTCGACACCGAGTCCCCTCGACTTGGCTCAGGTCATTGGCCAGAACCAGGCCGTCGAAGGTTTGATCGTGGCTGCTGCTGGTGGGCACCACATAGCCATGGTCGGCGCTCCGGGAGCGGGAAAGACCATGTTGGCCGAGCGGCTGCCCAGTATCCTCCCGGCCCTCTCAACCGAGCAGGCGCTCGAAGTTGCCGCCATCGAAAGCATCGCCGGGAATGGTCAGGCGGCGCTCAACCTTGACACCACACCCAGGTTTCAGGCGCCCCATCACAGCTCGAGCACCGCTGCGCTTATTGGTGGCGGCACTGGAATGCCTCGTCCCGGCGCGGTCTCCAAGGCCCACCACGGCGTGCTCTTTCTGGATGAAGCACTCGAGTTCCACGGACACTCCCTAGACAGCCTCCGCGAGCCGCTCGAGTCGGGAAAGGTTTTGATCAATCGCTCCGGTGGCTCCGCAACTTTTCCTGCTCGATTCCAACTGGTGCTCGCGGCCAATCCCTGCCCCTGCGGGCTCAGCGGGCTGGCCGACCGGGACTGCACCTGTTCCGCCATGGCAATCCGGCGCTACACCAATCGCCTCTCCGGTCCGGTGCTCGACCGAATCGACATTCGCTTGGCAATCAAGCCGGTTTCGCTTGGTGCCAACCTGGGCCTGTTTGATACGGGTCCTTCGAGCGCCGAAGCGCTGGCTCGTGTGGTTCGGGCGCGTGAGGGCGCGGTCGAAAGGCTTGCAGGATTTGGTTACCGCCTCAACTCGGAGGTTCCCGGTCCGGTTCTGCGCGGCCGGCTCGGCATCGGAGCGAAAGCGCTGAAAGATCTTGACCGAATGCTGATGGCAGGCAAGACCAGCATGCGCGGATACGACCGTTGCCTGAGGCTGGCCTGGACTATTGCCGACCTCGAGGGAGTCAAGCAGCCGGGGCCTGACCAAGTTCGAATCGCTGTCGCGCTGCGCGGAACCGACAACCTTTTGGGAGCCTAAATGCTTTTCACCGATCTTGAGTTCAACCAGTTGATCGATCCACTCATTACCGAGGAGCCAGCCAATCGCGAGGAGGCTGTGGCACTGGTTGCCTTCAGCCACCTTTGTGAGCCCTCTGACATCCTGCCGGGTTTGCTGCAGTCGGTTCTGCCACTCGAAGCGGTGCTCCAGGAGCTCATCGAACGCTCCGATGCCACCAGACTGGCGCGGCTGATTGGTGAACCGGCAGTTCAGGACATTGAGGGAGAGTTAAACGGCAACTGGGGCGATATCTGGGGAAGGGCCAGCGAACGCTGGTTACCGAGGCTTAGCAAGAGCGCCGTTATGGAATCGCTGCAGTGGATGAATAGCCAGCAGTCGGGAGAACGCAAGACGCTGGTGCTACAGAACTCCATCGATTACCCATTGAGCCTGGAAGACCTAAGGCACCACCGGCCGTTTGTGCTCTGGGTTTGGGGAAACGAGCGCCTACTGTGTTCCGAAACCATGGTTTCGATTGTTGGCACTCGGCAGGCCAGTCAATACGGGACCGATGTGACCCGTGACCTAGCCGCGGTCGCTGCGACTCAGGGCATAACAACGGTCTCGGGCGGGGCCTTCGGCATCGACTCGATTGTGCACGAATCCGCCATCTCTCTGGAGTCGCCCACTATCGCTCTCATGGCTGGAGGGCTGGCCAAACTCTATCCGCAGGGCAAACGGCAAATGCTTTTGGACGTGGTTCGACATGGAGCACTTGTGGCTGAGTGCCCGCCGGCTACGCAGCCTGCTAAGTGGCGCTTTTTAATGAGAAATCGTCTTATCGCGGCACTGGGGCAGGCCACCGTCGTGGTTGAGGCTGGACGCACCTCCGGTGCCTTGAACACAGCCAACTCGGCGCTGACTCTCGGGCGTCAGGTTGCGGTAATCCCGGGGCAAATCGGCGGGTCCAGGTCAATCGGTGGGCACGACCTGCTCAACCAGAACCTTGGCTTTGTCAGGCTGTTGGCTCGGCCTCAAGAACTGGCTGAGTTGGTGGGGATTTCGCCAACCGATCCAGTGCAGCTCAAGTCGCTCGGCGTTTTGGAAAAGCGTGCGCTCGACGCATTTGGTTTTCACCCGCTGGAAACCTGGGAGGTTCAGCGCCTGGCTGGCCTCACGGTCCGGGAGTCGCAGATTGCCCTCGGCAGCCTGGAGTCACTCGGGATGGTGGAGCGGTCTGGAACCGGGTATCGGAGGACGTGAGCCCCACCTGGCTCGTGCCATAGCGGTTATCGATCCCTTAGCGGTTAGCCAGGCCGTTAGCCGCCTCAAGAATCAGCAGCGCTGCCAGTCGCGTGGTGCGCTGGTCAGGGCTGTCTGCGCTGGCGTCAATCTCGGTGATGTCGATGCAGTTAACTCGCTCGGTGTTCCCTGCGAGGAAGGCGAACTGGCGAAGCTCATCGGCGCTGATGCCTCCCGGTGCGGCCGCAGGGCAAGCTGGAACGTCAGCGCGGTCACAGACGTCAACGTCGATGTCCACATAAATCAGGTCCGCGTCTCCAACGGCCTCAACGGCCATGGCCCAAACCTCCGCTGGAGTTTCGCTGCGAAGGGTCGAGCGAGGAATCACGGTTACACCAAGCTGGCGGGCGCGCTCGGCATATTCGGGGGAGTTGGAGAAGTCGGCGATGCCGATCTGGACAACTCGGGTTCCGGGAAGTCCAGCCTCAACGAGTCGGCGGACCGGTGACCCGTTGCTCACGCCATCGCGAAGATCGTGGTGGGCATCCAGGGTGATCAGGGCTGCACGACTCAAGTCCGGAGCAGCTCCTCGCATTGCGGCGAAAGTGACCGAGTTGTCGCCGCCAATCACAAGCGTGAGCCGGGCGGCATCGGTGGCAAAGCCAACCAAAGCGCTGGTGCGGTCTTCGCCCTCTGGGCTGTCTGGATTCAGGGAGTCACCGAAGTCATAGGACTGCAGTTCACCGATGTCGGTGCCGTGCTCCCAGGACCAGGTGGAGTAGCGCTTCAGGGCATCACGAACCGCTGCGGGAGTGGTGTGGGCGCCTGTGGCAGAGATTGAGGTGAGGTGGGCGGGAACGCCAACTACGCCAAGGTCAACCGCGAAGTCGCCAATCTTGGACTCGCCATTTTCGACGGCGGCTCGGTTGGCCTCGGTGCCTTCGGCCAGCCAGCTTGCGGCTCTCGGCCAGAGTTTGTCTTCGCTCATTTGGCTCCCAGTCTCCTGCCTAAATCATGGGCGGCTGTCTGGACCAGTCCCGCGATGTGGGTCTCCAGTCCGGACAGTCCGGTCGAGGTGAGTCGATCCGTTCTAAAGGTTACGGCAAAGGCCGCCACCGGCAGCCCAAGGTGGTTGGTGGCCGCGGCTGCCACCGAGCCGTAGTCGGCGGTGACTGCTCCGTGCTCGGTGCTAAACCCCTGAACTCGTTCGGCTTTGAGCAAGGCGGTCAGCTCGGTCAGGTTGGCGGGTCCCGCATCGGTGCGTCTTGTAAGAGAAGTGGAACCGCCACCTGGGTAGGTGGCGCGGAACTGGCTGGTGGGGAGCAGGGCCAACATGGAGCGCCCCGATGCGGTCAGGTGGGCGGGAAGGCGGAC
>JAGWUG010000088.1 GCA_028868555.1 Actinomycetales bacterium
TGCTCTGGCTTGTTGAAGACCACCGAAGGCAGGATGTAGTCGCTGACGGTACCGATGAACGACAGCAGCGCCTGAACCGCCAGGATTGGTGCAACCAGACGCAGGATGATGCCGAAGTAGATCTGGGTGTGGGTAGCACCGTCGATCTTGGCGGCCTCGTCGAGCTCCTTTGGCACGGTGTTGAAGAAGCCGTACATGAGGTAGGTTCCACCACCCAGCGAGCCACCGAGGTAAATCATGATCAGACCACCGAGAGATCCCAGGCCCAGAGGTGGGAAGTACTTGGTCACCTCGGACAGGATGCCGTAGATGGCAACCAGACCCAGGATGGATGGGAACATCTGAACCAAGATCAGGGTCATCAGACCACCGCGGCGACCGGCGAAGCGCATGCGCGAGAAAGCGTAGGCGGCTAGAGCCGAGATGAACACCGAGCAGAATGCGTTGATGGACGCAATTGCGATGGTGTTGATTACCCACTGGGTGAATGGACGGTCGTGCTGGTTGGCTGGGTCGAACAGCGCGGTGAAGTTACCGAAGTAGAACTCACTGAAGAGCACACCCGAGGTAACGGTTCCACCCTTGGAAAGAGCGGTGCTGGTGATGTAGAGGATTGGGAAGATTGCGTAGAGGCAAACTACCAGGCCAACAGCGTGCTTCCAGCCCAGCTGGCGAGCCCACTTGCCAAACGACATGCGAGGCTGGCGGATCTTGCGTGGCTCGGATCCGGCAGTGGTCAGTACTTGGGTGTGAGTTGGGTTGCTCATTATGCGAGGTCCTCCAGGAACTGAGTGCGACGGAACGAGAAGAACGAGATTCCACCGACGATGAAGAAGATGAGGATGGAGAATGCGGAGGCCAGACCGTAGTCAGCTCCCACACCGGTGGAGAACGCGATCTTGTAAACGAACGAGATCAGGATGTCGGTTCCACCCGCGTCAACCCTGAGTGACGGGTCACCGCTCGGACCACCGCCGGTTATCAGGTAGATGATGGTGAAGTTGTTGAAGTTGAACGCGAACGATGAGATCAGCAGCGGAGCAAGGGAAATCAGCAGCAGCGGCAGCTTGATTAGGCGGAACTGCTGCCAAGGGGTGGCGCCGTCGATCATGGCCGACTCGCTCAGCTCACCAGGGATTGCCTGCAGCGCACCGGTGGTGATGAGGAACATGTATGGGAAGCCCAGCCACAGGTTACAGAGCAGAACTGCCCAACGTGCCGGACCCTGCTCGGTCAACCAAGGGATCATGTGATCCTTCGGCAGGTTGAGGATGGTGGTGTTAATGAAGCCGTTGTTGGTGTTGAACATACCCTTCCACACGTAGGCGGAGAGGAATGCTGGGAAGGCGTAAGGCAGGATCATGACCGAGCGGTAGATCTTCTTACCCTTGATGCGGTCATCGTTGAACAGCAGCGCCAGGGCCAGACCAACCACAAAGGTTGAAATCACCGATGCCAGGGCGAAGATGACGGTCCAGGAGAAGATTCCAAGCAGCGGCTTCTGCAGCGACTTGTCACCGAAAATGCGCTCGAAGTTACCGAAGCCGATGTTTACTCGCCATCCGGTGTCCGAGATGCGCTCGGAGCGCGCATCGCCAGGCTTGGCGTTGAAGAATCCAATGCTCTCATCGGCGTAGAAGACCTTGCCGTCACTCACGCGAGTGAAGGTGTCGTTCTTGGCGTTGTAAACGGCGTCGTAGTAAGTGCGCTGAACACCGGTTGCCGATGGGTCGAGGGCCATGAAGCCGGCCTTGTCGATGTTGGCTCCAAGCGGAACCTTCAACTCGGAGAGCGAGGCCTGCTGCGCGATGATCTGGTCGAGAGTGAGAGCCTTGGTACCCGCGATGGTGATGGCAATCTTGGTGCCGTCGCTGGCGTCACCCTCCTTGATGGTGGCCTGTTCTGCAGCAGTTAGCTGGTGCCACGGCTGGGTTGCATAGTCGGCTCCACCGATGTAGTACAGCGGTTTGTTCGGGTCGGTGACGTCGGTGGCAAGGAACTCAACCGAGTTGTTGTGCTTGCTGTCGGTGACGATGCTCGCGTACATGAACGGCGCATTGGTGTCGGTAACCATGGACGAAAGCTTGATGGACGCCATGGCGTCTTCCTTGCTTCCGTTGTGGAGGGCACCGTAGTTGGTGAAGGCGATGAAGCCAGAGAAGAAGACTACGGAGATCTGGAACAGGATTAGGAGAACAACGCCCGGTGCCAGGTACTTAGCAGGCAGGTGTCCCTTACGCAGGTACAGGTAGTTCAGAAGAACCGTGGCAATCAGTTCAACGCTGAAGTACAGCCACTGGTGCTGAGCAATCAGCAGCAGCGCCGCAAACATCGCTCCGGCGTCAACAATTGCCAGCAGCGCGATTTTGATCAGGATGCCGCGGAGGCTTGGGTGCCCACCCTCCAGCTGTCTTGCCTGCTTTGCTCGCGCCTTGAGCCTAGCTTTTTGCTCTGGGCTCATGGTTGGCTGCTGTGCGTCTTTTGCCATGGGTGGTGCTCCTTGGGGTTTGTGCAATGTAAATCTAGCGACCGTCGAGGGCTGAAGTGCCTGGTCTTAAGTTATTGAGCCGTTGTAAGGGCTTCCAATTTGATTACTAGATGGGGAAGGGCCAGAATCCGAAGATTCTGACCCTCCCTCAATCTAGATTTGACTAGCTGTTGTCGATGGTCGACTGCAGGGTGTCAATGGCTGCCTGCCAGAAGTCAGCGGCGCTCTTGCCGTTGGTGTTTCCAGCGATGATTGCAGCCTCAGCCTTGCCCAGGGTGCTCCAGGTGTTGTCCTGGAATACGAAGGAGGCCATTGGGTAGGCGTTTACGCCAGCCTTGCCGAAGCCGAGGAGGATTGGGTCCTTAACCTTGGCCAGAGCCTTCTGGTTTGCAGGGATGAGCTGCTTGAGGTCGTAGACAGCGCCCTGAAGCTCTGGGCTAGCCAGCTGCGACAGAACCTTACCTACAACGAGAGCCTTGGCAGTGCCTGGAACCTTTACAGACTCCCAGTAGCCGCGAACACCAGAGAACTGGTGAACGGTGCTGCCACCGATGCTTGGGAATACGGTTACACCGATCTGGTCCTTCTTCAGGCCAGTGGTCTTAACTGCAGGCTTGCCGTAGGCGCCGTCCTGCTCCAGAGCGTTGATAGCCCATGGACCGGTAACCCAGTAAGCAACCTTGCTGTTTGGGTCCTGGAGCTGACCAACGAGGGTCGACCAGTCGCCGGAGTTGCCCGAGTTAAGTGCCTTACCGCCGTTTGCGTCTGCCAGCCAGTTAGCGAACTTGGCACCGTTAGGGCCGCCCTCACCAATCTGAGTGGTCCAAGTGCCGTTGAGGCGCTTGTACTGGCTGATGCCGAACGAGGTGTCGAATGCTGCGAAGTGGTATGGGTCACCGCTGGTAGCGCCGAAGCCAACCTCAACCTTGCCGTCAGCGATGGCCTGAGCAAACTCAGCACCAGTCTTGACAGGGGTTGCAGCCTTGGTCTTGTTGTAAACGAGAGCGATGTTCTCGGTCCAACCTGGGATACCGTACTGCTTGCCGTATACCTGGAAGCCCGAAAGCGCCGATGCGCTGAAGCTCTTTGCGTTAGCACCGAGGCTTACTGGAGCAATAACACCAGCGCCGAGGAGCTTACCGGTCCAGTCGTGTGCACCAGCGATGATGTCTGGGCCCGAGCCGGTTGGGATAGCGGTGATGGACTGGCCACGCAGCTGGGCGAAGTCCTTGACTACCCAGTTGATGGTTACCTTGTTGGTCTTGCCCCACTTGGACAGTGCAGGGAAGACTGCGTCGTGAGTGTTCTGGTCGCCCCAGATGGTTACGGTGCTGCTTGCAGCCTGTGCCGGTGCGGCCAGAGCAAACGAGCCTGCCGCTACAGCAGCAACTGCAAGTGCAGCTACTCCACGCTTCAGATTCTTCATTGGATACCTTTCGTGAATTTCCATACGGAAAGACTTGTAACAAGTCTGTAAATAGCAAACTCCTCTGTAAACGCTTGCGTCAAATTACAGAGCCGTAATTTTGATAACGGTTCGATTACATCTCAAATTGCCCCGAAAACCCCTAATTTATGCGGTTTCTTAGAAAAACGTTTCAATCCTCGGAATGTAAACGCTTACAGTTTTGTGACCAAATGTTTATCAAAAATGCAAGCGTTTATATACGAACGATTTCGCATCGGTGAGGAAAAACTCACTTAAAGTGGTTTTCATGTCGCTTTCCCCAGTACTTCACAGCGCCCGCGCCAACGCCGAGTGGTGGCGCACCGCAGTTATCTATCAGATCTATCCACGCTCATTCGCGGACGCCAACGGGGACGGCATCGGTGACCTGGTTGGAGTGACCAACCGCCTGCCAGCGCTAGCCAGCCTTGGCATTGACGCCATCTGGTTCTCCCCCTTCTTTGCCAGTCCGCAGAAGGATGCCGGCTACGACATCAGCGACTACCGCAAGATTGACCCGCTGTTTGGCACCAACGAGGACTTCGATGCGCTACTGGCCGAGGCCAAGCGCCTGGGCATCAAGATCATTGTGGACATTGTTCCCAACCACACCTCCGACCAGCACGCCTGGTTCCAGGCAGCCCTGGCTGCAGCTCCGGGTTCGGCCGAGCGCGACTACTACCACTTCCTCCCTGGCAAGGGTAAAAACGGCGAGCTGCCGCCTAACAACTGGATGAGCATCTTTGGTGGCCCAG
>JAGWUG010000089.1 GCA_028868555.1 Actinomycetales bacterium
CCTTCATGATATGAACATTATGGTTATCACTGCGGCTGGAAACAACAACACCCAGGCTCTCTACTCCTATCCAGGCAACTGCTACCCAACCATCAACGTGGGTGCTACCGGATTCGGGGGAGACCGCGCCTACTACAGCAACTACGGTCGTGGAGTAGACATATCGGCGCCGGGCGGCGATGACCAGAAGCCTGGAACGGCACCCACTGAGACAAACGGCGAAATCATCAGCACCATGAACGACGGCATCGATGCATTGGGCAAGCCAAACTACGATCTTGCCGAGGGCACCAGTATGGCCACGCCACTGGTGACAGGAATTGCCGCACTCATGTACTCGGTAAAGCCAAACATCACACCTGACCAAATCTGGGAAGCCTTCAAGAGCACGGTTACCCCTTGGCCAACTGGGTCGTTCTGCTCCACGGCTGCCGCAGACTACTCGTGCGGAGCTGGCATCGCTAACGCGACCGCCGCCATCAACTACGTACTCACCAAGTTCTAGACGAGCTACCCGCCAAACGCGAAAACGGGCCCTAAAAGGACCCGTTTTGCATTTGTGCGGAAGGTGGGACTTGAACCCCGCCCCACTCCTCGCGAATCCGCATGCTGCGGCTCCGCTCGAACCCAGCGTGGGCCCCGCCCTAAGGGCGTGTGACGGTCACGTCCGCACCCTCGCCAAATGCAAAAACAGACCCCCAAAAGAGGTCTGTTTTTGATTTGTGCGGAAGGTGGGACTTGAACCCACACGCCCTAAGGCACAGGAACCTAAATCCAGCGCGTCTGCCATTTCGCCACTCCCGCAACCTTTCTATTCTAGCCCAACTCTGGCCCGCTCGCCTGTGGATAACTTTCACTCCCAAAGCGGCAGCTTTGCCAACCTCTAGTTGTAAATCAACTGAAACGGGGACGGCTAGTGAGCGCTACTTTCGAGATGGCACGCCTGGTGCGAGAGCAGGTTCTTGCCGAAGGCGTCGAACCTGAATCGGAGAACTCACTAGAGACCCGAGCAGCCAGCGCAATTGATCAGGTGCTGCACGCCAAGGCGATGGCTGGCGAAGTATTTGCAGATGAAGCCTCGCTTCGCGGCGGATTGGCCGAGCAGCTATACGGATTTGGGGTGCTCCAGTCCTATCTGTTCGACCCCCAGATTGAGGAAATCTGGATCAACCGGCCGAACCAGATCTTTGTGGCTCGCAACGGACGTGTGGACTGCATTTCGCTGGACCTTGATGCCACCACCATCCGCACACTGGTGCTCCGGATGCTCCGCAGCACTGGCCGCCGCATCGACACGTCGCTACCATTCGCGGATGCCATTCTTCCCGACGGCTCGCGCCTTCACGTGGTGATTCCACACGTCACCGCGCAGCACTGGTCGGTCAACATTCGCAAGTTCCCCGCCCAAATCCTCAAACTCGAAAACCTCAGTGCCGGTGGCATGCTCAGCCAGGCTCAAGCCAGTTTTCTCACCGATGCCGCACTCGCCGGCAAAAACATTTTGGTTTCTGGAGCTACCCACACCGGCAAGACGACGCTTCTTACCGCCCTGCTCGAGGAATTGCCGCAAACCACGCGACTAGTTTCCTGCGAGGAGACCTTTGAACTGAGGAGCAACCTGCGCGACTGGGTTGCGATGCAGGCTCGGCAGCCAAACCTTGAGGGGCAGGGTGAGATTCCGCTCCGTCGTCTGGTCAAGGAGGCCCTTCGAATGAGGCCGGATCGACTCGTGATTGGTGAGGTGCGTGAGGCAGAGGCACTCGACCTTCTCATCGCCATGAACAGCGGAGTGAGTGGCGCCTGCACCATCCACGCTAACTCCGCGGCGGCGGCCATAACCAAACTCTGCACCCTCCCATTACTCGCTGGGCCAAACATCTCGGCAGAATTTGTCCGTCGCACTGTCTCCGATGCAGTGGACATAGTGGTGCACTGCGAATACCTACCAGGCGGTAGCCGCCGGGTGCGGGAGATTGCAGATGTGGAAGCCGGGGATGACGGCAGTCCCGTCACTCAACTGCTGGAGCTCGCATGAGCCTGAAATCCTCTCTTTCTAGTGCTGGCTTTGGGCACCTACCTTCGTGGCAGGTCCTCGGTGGAGGCGCAGTAGTTGTTGTTGCCGTCAGCCTCAGTCTGATTAGGTTCACCGGCGTGGCCGCCTTTGGGCTAGCAGGAGCGGTACTTTCGATGGCGGCGATTGTCGAGGCCTTGCTTGCGCTAACCGCTGCGCGAACTCAGGCCTTGATTTCAGCTCTTCCCGAAGTTGCCGAGTCTTTGGCATCGGGAGTATCGAGCGGGCAGGAGCTGGGGCAAAGTCTTGGCCTCTTGGCCAAGCACGGCCCGAAGGCGCTCTCCAAATCTTTCATCGAGTTCAACGGCCTGGTTGCACGGGGTTTCTCACTCGAGGACGCCCTCGGTTGGCTCCAGCGGGAACTGGGCAACGTCTATGGCGACCAACTGGTTCAACTCTTGCTGGTGAGCCTCCGCATCGGTGGTTCTGGACTGGTGGCAAACCTGAACCGCCTAGCCTCAGACATCCGCTCCGAGGCCGCGCTTGACGGCGAGCTTCGAGCCAAGCAGGGTTGGGTGGCAGGCACGGCCAAACTTGGGGTACTGGCTCCTTGGCTTATTGTGCTGTTCCTGAATCAGCGTCCAGAAGCGCACGCTTTCTATTCCTCCAGTGGCGGCTTCAGCCTCATGCTCGCTGGACTGTTCATCTGCCTGGTTGCCTATTTCTTCATACAGCTCATGGCTAGGTTGCCAAAGCCTAAGAGGGTGTTTGTCGATGTTCACTAATCAGCTTGCTCGTCGGCTTTCAACCGCTAAGCCAGAAACCTCAAGGTTGCTGTCGGGAGTCAAGATTCGCGCGGCGAAGACGGGTGAAGATCAACTCATCTTTGAGCTTCCCCAGCACCTAGATCTGATGTCGGCGAGGCTCCTCAACGGAGAAGACATCTACTCGGTTTTAGCTCTTCAGGCATCGGGCAGCGGAAAGTTCGCGCACAACCTCGAGCGGCTAGGAATTCGACTGCAGCTGGGGGAGAACCTAGAGCAGGCGCTGGCACTGTTAGCCGAGGAATCTAAATCACCATTGGTCTCGGAGTTCGTCAACAAGCTCCAGCTCGGCCTTTCGCGTGGCACCCCACTTGCCACCCAGTTCCTTATGCTCTCTGCCTCGGCCAAGGCCCAGCTCAAGGTGGCGCAGCTGAAAGCCGCCGGCCGCAACGAGCTCAAAATGCTCATCCCGCTGGTGTTCCTGATTCTTCCGGTGACCATAGCATTCGCAGTTTTCCCAAGTCTGCAACTTCTGCAGCTGGGCGTTTAGAGAGGAAATCAAGTGTCAAACAATCAAAAGTCCGTCAAGGGCCAGCCAACCAGTGATCGCGGAGACGTTCCGGGCTGGGTCCTCATCACCCTCATGACCGCCGCCCTGGTGGTTGTCCTCTGGGGCTTAGCCGCACCCGCGCTCAGTTCGGTATTTGACCAGGCAATGAACAAAGTTGTCTCGTTCTAAAAGACCCACCGATGCCGGTAGCGCGCCGGTTGAGTTCCTGGCTTTCGGGGTTCCCGGGGTGCTTGTGACGCTGGTGGCGGCTCAGATTAGTTATGCCGCCTACCTCAACACGGTTGCCTACGATGCGGCCGCAGAAGCGGCATCGGTGGCCAGTGCGGCTAACGGCACAGAACAGTTGGCTCGGGTACAGGCCAAGCGGGTGCTGGCAAACCTGACCGGCGTTCGCATGACTGATTTCCAGGCCAGTCAGGTGTCGCTGGAACAGGGCACGGCAACCTTGGTCTCGGTATCTCTGGAGAGCCCAATGCTCGCATTTGGGGGAGTAAGCGTTGTTCAGCAGGCGGAGTCGTTCAATGAACCCAGATAGCGAAAGCGGAAGCGTGGCGCTCGAGTTTCTAATCTGCGGGTTGCTCGCGCCAATACTTGTGGTTGGCGGAGTACTCAGCCTGGCGTCTGCTCAGCGGTCTCAGATTGCTGCCCAGCAGCTTGCCCGGGAGTATGTTCGCTCGCAGGCGCTAGGGGTGGACGCCAATATCGCCCAGCCCATGCGCCAGAGCGTGGCCGAGGGTCTGCGCCTGGACATTACTCAGGTGCAGCTATCCGCTCACCTGATTTCTGAAAGCAATGTGGTGGAGGCCCGGGCCACCGTGGGGCAGGCAGTCGAGACCGCCAGAATGCGGGTGCAAAAGTGAAGGCCGATGCAAACCAGCCCACCGATGGCGGCAGCGCACTCCCGCTCATGATTGCGGGTGTGCTGTTTCTGATTCTGTTTGGGGCAACGCTGATGGGTTCCGTGCAGCTGCTGGAACAGCAGCGAAGACTCAATGGGGTGAGCGACACCCTCGCCCTCGACCTTACTCACGAACACGTTGCCTCACCCACCCGGGATGTCAGGCAGTTGACTGCCTTTGCGGGTGAAGATCTAGCGGTCATCTATCCGGAGCGCAGCGTGCAGATAGGTCAGATACGCGTGGTGAGTGCCACCTCGGTGGCGGTGGCAATCTGTGAACGGGCAAAGCCCACCCTGGCATCGGTGTTGGGGATGGCGGCCAGACAGGTTTGTGCCCAAAGCAGAGCAGAGCTGAGCAGAGCAGAGAGCCGATGAGTTCTGGCCCCGTAGGCGCTTAGCGAATG
>JAGWUG010000090.1 GCA_028868555.1 Actinomycetales bacterium
AACGAACACAACCTCAAGAACCCTGACAATCAGGTGCAGCTGCTGGCCGTATTCCCAGACGGGGACATCTCAGGCACCGACGGCGTGATTCCGCTCTTCGCTAAGCCCGACGAGGCTGCGTAATCCCACTAGTTCCAGACGCTCGGCGCCGGTTCCTTGCCCTTTGGTAGGGCAGTTGCCTTGGCCCACTCCAACATTGCGGCAGGAGCCTGGCGATTATCGTTCGGTGCACCCAGAACTTCCATCAGCTCGGTTGGGCTAACAATGCCGCGTGGTCGCTTGAGGAAGCGCAGGCGAACCCAGGTCTGGCAGTAAATCTCACCTTCGACGGTGAAGCGCTGGTCCACCAGGAAGCCCTCGGCATCCCAGCCAACCACCCTGGTTTCCATCTCGAACTTCTGCCACGGAGCCAGCGACTTGCGGAAGGTGATGGTCTCGGCAACCACAACCGGATACCAGTTGAGCTTGCGAAGTTTTTGCCAGGTGCCGGAGCGCAGCATGAGATCCAGACGAGCCAGGTCCATCAGACTGCCGTACTTGCCGTTGTTCATGTGATTGAACACATCTAGGTCTGCGGGCCAGACGCGGAAAGAGCGAATGCCAACGTCCCAAACCGAAAGCGGTCCGCGAGTGCGCCAACTCCAGAAGGCCCAGAGCAAACGTAGCCAGAGATTCATACCTGTTTATTCCATTCGTGGAATGTATTCCGATATCGGAATACAACTACCAAATCTTGACGCGATCCGCTGGGTCCAGCCACATTCCATCGCCAGGCTTCACCTCGAATGCCTCGTAGAAGGCGTCGATGTTCTTCAAAATCTGGTTGGCGCGGAACTCGCCAGGAGAGTGAGGGTCGGTCGCGAGACGCTGTATCACAATCTCATCTCGACCCTTGCTGCGCCAAATCTGAGCGTACGAAGCAAAGAAACGCTGGTCGCCGGTGAGACCATCGATGATCTCGTCCTCGGCGCCGTTGAGAGCGATCTTGTAGGCCTTGTAGGCAATGCCCGCTCCACCCAGGTCGCCGATGTTCTCACCGATAGTAAAGGCGCCATTAACGTGGTGCTCCGTGCTGTCACCAAGCTGCTTTGGAACCAGAACGTCGTACTGGTCGATCAGGGCCTTGGTGCGTTCCTTGAACTTTGCCAGGTCTTCCTCGGTCCACCACTGCTCCAAGGCGCCGTCGCCGTTGAAGGTTGAACCCTTGTCGTCAAAGCCATGGCCAATCTCATGACCAATAACCGCACCGATGCCGCCGTAGTTGGTGGCCTTGTCGGAGTCTGGTGAATAGAACGGCCACTGCAGGATTGCCGCGGGGAACACAATCTCGTTCATGGTTGGGTTGTAGTAAGCGTTCACGGTCTGAGGGGTCATGTGCCACTCGTCGCGATCAATCGGCTTTCCGAGCTTGGACATGGTGTCTTCTAGCACCCAGGCACTGACGTGGCGCACGTTGCCAACTAGGTCATCGGCCGAAATGTGAAGACTGGTGTAGTCCTTGAACTTGCTCGGGTAACCAATCTTCGGTGTGAACTTGGAGAGCTTTTCAAGGGCCTTCGCGCGGGTTGCCTCGGACATCCAGTCCAAGTCCTTGATCGAGATCTCGTATGCCTTGAGCAGGTTCTCAACCAAGTGTTCCATGTCGCGCTTGGAAGACTCAGGGAAGTGGCGCTGAACGTAAACCTCTCCGAGGGCTTCGCCGAGCGAACCCTCGATCAGGCTCACAGCGCGCTTCCAGCGCGGACGGTTTTCCTGGGTGCCGCTCAATCGACGACCGAAGAACTCAAAGTTCTGAGCCACGATATCCGAGCTGAGGTATGGAGCCATGCTCGAAACAACCTGCCAGGCTAGCCAAGACTTCAATGCCTCTAGGTTGTCGTTGGTGTACAGCTCGTTCCAGGACTTGTGGAACTCCGGCATGAAGACCACAACTTCGTCAAGCGCCGATGCCTCGATCCCCGCACCTGCAAGATACAGAGACCAGTCGAAGGTTGGGGTCAGCTCCTGCAGTTGGGCATAGCTGTAAAGCTGGTAGTTGGTGTCCCAGTTGCGAGACTCAACCACATCCATGTGGTGCTTGGCCAGCTCGGTCTCGAAAGCAACCACTCGTGCGGCAGCTGCATCGGCGTCTTCATTGCTCCAACCAGCCAGGTGCAGCATCTGGGCGATGTGCGGCTGGTAGGCAGCCAGGGTCTCAGCGTGCTGAGGCTCACGGTAGTAGGCCTCATCCGGGAGTCCGAGCCCACCTTGGAACAACATAGGAATGTACCGCTCCGGGTTTTTCATGTCGTTCTCGATGTAGGTTCCGAAGAGGCCCGAGACGCCGGATCGTTCAAACTCACCAAGCAGCTTGGTGACGTCATCGATGCCGCGAATGGTTTCGATTAGCTTGAGCTCAGCGGCGATTGGGGCCACTCCCAGTTCGTCGGCGCGGGCCTCGTCCATGAATGAGGCGTAGAGGTCGCCCAGCTTCTTGGCGATTCCGGAGGCGTTAGCATCCGAAGCGGCCTCGGTGATGATGTCATGCACCTCGCGCTCAGACTTGTCGCGAAGTTCAATAAATGCGCCGTAAAGCGGCTTATCCGCTGGGATTTCAGTGCTGTTTAACCAGCCTCCGTTGATGAATCTGTAGAAATCATCCTGAGGACGGACGGACTTATCTTGGGCGCTGGCGTCGATGCCAAATTGGGCGGTCATAAAACCATCCTAAATGGCTAAAATTGACCTGTGGAACTCCAGAAGATCATCCTGTATTACGGATTCACCCCAATCGAAGACCCAGAGGCTATGAAGCTCTGGCAGAAGACCCTGTGCGAGACGCTGGGCCTCAAGGGGCGCATCCTGATCAGCAAGCACGGCATCAACGGAACCCTGGGCGGCGACATGAGCGCGCTCAAGAAGTACGTGCGCCAGAGCAAGGAATACCCTGGCTTCCGCGGCATCGACTTCAAGTGGAGCGATGGCACCGGCAACGACTTCCCTCGCCTCAGCGTGAAGGCCCGCAAGGAGATTGTGGCCTTCGGTGCTCCAGACGAGCTCAAGGTTGATCAGGCCGGAGTGGTCAACGGTGGCATTCACCTTCGCCCAGAAGAGGTCAACCAGCTGGTGGCCGAGCGCGGAGATGACGTGGTCTTCTTCGATGGTCGCAACGCTTTCGAGGCCAAGATTGGCAAGTTCAAGAACGCCATCGTGCCCAACACCCACACCACGCACGACTTCATCGCCGACCTAGAGAGCGGTCGCTACGACCACCTCAAGGACAAGCCAATAGTCACCTACTGCACCGGTGGCATCCGCTGCGAGATCCTCACCCCAATCATGAAGAACCGCGGCTTCAAGGAGATCTACCAGATCAAGGGTGGAATCGTCCGCTACGGCGAGAAGTTCAAGGACGGCGAGGACAGCCTATGGGAGGGTTCGCTCTACGTCTTTGACAAGCGCATGAACATGGAGTTCAGCGACAAGGCCAAGACCATCGGCGAGTGCGAGAAGTGCTCGGCCCCAACCAGCCAGTTCTACAACTGCGCCGACCTGGGCTGCCGCGACCTGATCCTGCTCTGCGAGGGCTGCGCCGCCAAGCCAGAGAACCTAGCCTGCCAAGACACTCACATCCGGGGTCGCAAGCAAGAATTCGCCGGCTAGCCCGCGGGCCAGTCTGAGCGCCATGCTGCTTTATCTAATCGTTGACGCCGCCATCTGCGACGCAGTAGCCACCGCACGTGCCGCTGCATCCGCAGGGGTCAACTTCATCCAGCTTCGCTACCGGGGCGCCACCGATGCCCAGTACACGACCCTAGCCCGTGAAGTAATGGCCGCCATTTCCGGCACCGATGCCAAGTTCATCGTGGGGGAGCGTCCTCACCTAGTTCCGCGTCTAGGTGCCGCAGGTGTGCACATCGGTGAAAAGTACCGAGACATTCAGACCGCGCGCGAGGAAATTGGCGCCGGCCCGATTCTTGGTGTCAGCGGCTTTACACCAGAGGCGGTTGCCGACCTGGTGGGTGAAGACTTCCCGGTTGACTACCTGAGCATTGGTCCAGTCTGGACCACCGTGAGCAAGCCAGACGCGGGTGCGGCCATCGGTGTTGCCGAGTCAGTTGCCCGCGCACAGGCAAACCCGTATCACAGCGCCCTGATTGGTGGAATCACGGCCACCAATGCTCCTGAACTGACCTCAGCCTTGGGAAATCTTCCAGGCGCCATGATTGTGGTGCTCGGCGAGGTTTGCCGTTCCGACGATCCTGCGGCTGCGGTTCGCGCACTGCGCGCGGCTATCGACGCCTAGCGCACCGCGTCCTAGCGGTACAGCACGCCAATAGCGGTAATCGCTACCGCACCCAGAATCAACCAAAGATCGCCTCGGCCCCAGCGTGCCGGCACCGCCCAGCTTCGCTTCAGGTAGCGACCAGAAGTATCGGTGGTAGAAAAACCACGCGATTCCATGGCGATGGCGGCCACCTCTGCCGAGCGAGTAGCGGCAATCAGACTGTGGGCTGTGAGGATTAGGAGCTCCCGAGCGCCTCGCCTACTCACGCCGTACACACCCCGCACCAGCCGCAGGTTGTCCCAGCTGGTCTGGAGCTGCCAAATACGGTTGAGGCCAACCATGGCCGCAACCACCGGGCGGGCGGGTAGGCGCAGGGTTTG
>JAGWUG010000091.1 GCA_028868555.1 Actinomycetales bacterium
TGGTATGGGCTACGGGTTCGAACTCTGGGCTGGGCGGCAATGGCCGGCGTTGCCCTCGGCGGAGTGACGGGAAACCTCTTTGACCGCCTCACGAGGGCCCCAGGCTTCCCGTCCGGCCAGGTGGTTGACTTCATCCAGATCCCCTTCAACTTCCCAATATTCAACGTCGCTGATTCTGCAATCTGCGTCGTTGCGGCACTGGTAGTTATCGCGGTTGCCCGCGGTTCAAAGCTGGGTGGCTAATGAATACGAGGATGCTACCGGTCACACCGGCCCTTGCCGGTGAGCGCGCCGATGCCGGTATCGCCCGCATTCTGGGAATGTCCCGCAGTGCCGTTGCCGAATTGCTCACCGAAGGTCACGTGCTACAGAACGGCAAGCCGCTGGCGAAGTCAGACCGACTGATTGAGGATGCCCTCCTAGAGGTCACACTGCCGCAGCCAAAGAACCCGCTAGAACTTCGCCCAACCGAGGTTGAAGGCTTTCGAGTTGTATTCCAAGACGATCACATCGTCGTGGTGGACAAGCCGGCTGGCGTTGCCGCTCATCCTTCCGTGGGTTGGGACGGTCCAACCGTTGGTGGAGCACTGCTCGCCCAGGGAATCAGCATCAGCACCAGTGGCGCTCAGGAGCGTCAGGGAATTGTGCAACGCCTAGACGTTGGCACCTCGGGCTTGATGGTTCTGGCCAAGAGTGAGCGCGCCTACAGTGTGCTCAAGCAGGCGTTCCGCGACCGCGCCGTTCACAAGGTTTATCACGCTGTCATTCAAGGCCTAGCCGACCCACTTTCGGGCACCTTCGATGCACCTATCGGACGGCACCCCAGGCACGAGTTCAAGTTCGCCGTCATGCAGGACGGCAAGCCATCGGTGACACACTACGAGACCCTGGAGGCCTTCCCGGCTGCATCACTGGTTGAGGTGGTCTTGGAGACCGGTCGAACTCACCAAATCAGGGTTCACTTCAGCACCTTCCGCCACCCGTTGGTGGGAGACACGATGTATGGCGCCGACCCGAAATTGGCTGCCAAGGTGGGGCTAGATCGCCAGTGGCTGCATGCCATGCGGCTCTCTTTTGAGCACCCAATCACGGGCGAAACCGTTGCCTTCGAAAGTACTTACCCAGAGGATCTGCGACACGCTTTAGATGTCCTCCGCGGCTAGTAAAGTTATTGCCTAAGCCAAAGCGAATGTAGCGATTAAGGGTGGGTGAAAATGGCCAACGAGGACTCCTTCGTTCACCTGCACGTCCACACCGAGTACTCCATGTTGGACGGTGCCGCCAAGATTAAACCGCTGGTGGCCGAGGCGGCAAAGCTGGGCATGCCGGCAATCGCCATCACCGACCACGGCAACAATTTTGGTTCCTACGAGTTCTACAAGGCTGCCAATGCAGCGGGCATCAAGCCAATCATCGGCACTGAGGCCTACATCACCCCCGGAACCCACCGCACCGACCGAACTCGCGTTCGCTGGGGCGAGGACAACTCCGCCGATGACGTTTCAGGCGGTGGCGTTTACACCCACATGACACTGCTCTCGGAGACCACCGAGGGCATGCACAACCTCTTCCGTATGTCGTCTCTGGCCTCCATTGAGGGCTACTACTACAAGCCACGAATGGACCGCGAGTTGCTGTCCAAGTACTCCAAGGGAGTAATCGCCACCACCGGCTGTGTGGGCGGCGAAGTTCAAACCCGCCTGCGCCTCGGGCAGTACAAAGAAGCGGTAGCTGCTGCGGCCGAATTCCGCGACATCTTTGGCCCGGATAACTTCTTTGCCGAGATCATGGACCACGGCATCGGTATCGAGCGCCGCACCATGAACGACCTCGTCAAGCTGGCCCGCGAACTAAAGATTCCGCTGCTTGCCACCAACGACCTGCACTACACCCACTCGCACGATTCAGACGCTCACTCTGCGCTGCTCTGCGTTCAGTCTGGTTCCACCCTGATGGACCCAAATCGCTTCAAGTTTGAGGGCACCGAGTTCTACCTGAAGTCGGCGCAGCAGATGCGACAGATCTTTGCCGAGCTTCCGGAGGCCTGCGACAACACCCTGCTGATTGCCGAGCGCTGCCAGGTTGACTTCAAGGCTCAGGATCTGATGCCGCGCTTCCCGGTTCCAGAGGGGCACACCGAGGCCACCTGGCTCGAGGCCGAGGTTGAGGCCGGAATGAACCGACGCTTCCCTCGCGGAGTGCCCGAGGCTCAGGCCAAGCAGGCCATCTACGAGGTTGAGATGATCAAGAAGATGGGCTTCCCAGGCTACTTCTTGGTGGTGGCGGACTTCATCTCCTGGGCTCGCGAGCAGGGCATCCGCGTTGGCCCGGGCCGTGGTTCTGCTGCCGGTTCCATCGTGGCCTACGCCCTCGGTATCACCGAGCTTGACCCGGTTCACCACGGCCTTATCTTCGAGCGCTTCCTGAACCCAGACCGTATCTCAATGCCGGATATCGATGTGGACTTCGACGACCGTCGACGCGGCGAGGTAATTCGCTACGTCACGCAGAAGTACGGCGCCGACCGCGTTGCGCAGATCGTTACTTACGGCACCATTAAGGCCAAGCAGTCACTCAAGGACGCAGCCCGTGTGCTGGGCATGCCTTACAGCGTGGGAGAGCGCCTAACTAAGGCCATGCCGCCGGCCATCATGGGCAAGGATGCCTCCCTGGGTGAGCTCATGACCAAGCCAGAATCCAAGGAAGCCGAAGAGAAGTCACGCTACAAGGAGGGTCAGGAGTTCCGCGACATCGTGGCCTCCGACGACGACTCTCAGAAGACTCTCGAACTTGCCATGGGACTCGAGGGGCTGAAGCGCCAGTGGGGTGTTCACGCCGCCGGTGTAATCATGTCGGCCGAGCCGCTGATCGATGTCATCCCAATCATGAAGCGCGAAGATGACGGCGCCATCATCACCCAGTTCGACCAGCCTCCCTGCGAGGAACTGGGTCTGCTGAAGATGGACTTCCTGGGCCTTCGCAACCTCTCCATCATCGAAGACGCCCTTGAGAACATCAAGAACAACCGTGGCACCACGGTGGTACTCGAAGACCTAGAGCTAGACGAAGATAAGCCAACCTACGAGCTCCTCTCGCGTGGCGACACCCTTGGTGTGTTCCAGCTCGACGGTGACAACATGCGTCAGTTGCTGCGCCTGCTCAAACCAACTGAGTTCGAACACATCTCGGCCGTTATCGCACTGTACCGACCTGGCCCAATGGGCATGAACTCTCACATCAACTACGCTCAGCGCAAGAACGGGCAGCAGAAGATTGAGGCCATTCACCCCGAGCTATCCGAGCCGCTCATCGACATCCTGGGCCCAACCTATGGCCTGATTGTTTATCAGGAGCAGGTAATGGCAGTGGCGCAGAAACTAGCCAACTTCACACTGGGTCAAGCAGACTTGCTTCGTCGCGCCATGGGTAAGAAGAAGAAGGAAGAGCTAGACAAGCAGTATGAGGGCTTTGCCGGCGGCATGAAGGCAAACGGTTACTCCGAGGGGGCCATCAAGGTCATCTGGGACACCCTGCTTCCTTTTGCTGACTACGCATTTAACAAGGCGCACTCTGCCGGTTACGGCGTGCTGTCCTACTGGACCGCCTACCTCAAGGCCAACTACCCGGCCGAGTACATGGCGGCTCTTCTCACTTCCGTGGGTGACTCCAAAGACAAGATGGGCTCTTACCTAAACGAGTGTCGTCGCCAGGGCATGATTGTTCTCTCACCGGACGTAAACGCCTCCTTCACTGCTTTCACCGCGGTGGGTGAGGACATTCGCTTCGGCCTAGGCGCTGTTCGCAACGTGGGAGCCAACGTAGTTGATGCCATCGTTGAGGCCCGACGCACCAAGGGTGCCTTCACCTCCTTCGGAGACTTCATCAAGAAGGTTCCACCGGTGGTCTGCAACAAGCGCACCGTTGAAGCCTTGATCAAGGCCGGCGCGTTCGACTCGCTGGGACACTCGCGCCGCGCGCTCTTTGAAATCTTTGAAGAGGCAGTGGACGGCGAGACCGCCGTGAAGAAGAACGAGGCCATGGGCCAGGTTGACCTCTTCGGCGACTTCTTCGGCGATACCGACTCTGGCGTTACGGTTCCAGACCTAGCCGAGTGGAACCGCCGCGACAAGCTCGCCTTCGAGCGCGAGATGCTCGGACTCTACGTCTCTGACCACCCTCTGGCAGGCCACGAAAAGGTGCTCTCGCGCTACCAGGACAAGCAGCTGGTTGACGTCCGCCCATCCGAGCCCAACGAAGAGGGCGTCGTTGATTCTGGCGGCGTCCGTGACGGCGACATACTCACCGTCGCCGGTCTGGTCACCGCGGTTCAGCATCGAGTGGCTAGGGCCAGCGGAAACCCTTGGGCATCGGTGACCCTCGAAGACTTCAGCGGCGAACTTAACGTGACATTCATGGGCAAGGCATACGCCGAATTCGGTCCAATGCTCACCACGGACACTGTAGTTTCAGTGAAGGGTCGCGTTCGCGAGCGTGACGAGGCCTACTCGATCAGCGGCATGACCGTGAAGGTGATTGACCTCGGTGCAGAGGAAGAGAGCAGCCCTCCGCTGCAGTTGCGCATCCCCGCCGTGGAAGCCACCCGCGAGGCGCTGACCGAGTTGGATCGCATCATGACTCAGTACCC
>JAGWUG010000092.1 GCA_028868555.1 Actinomycetales bacterium
CTCAATCTGCTCGCGGGTGAAGAACTGAGATTCGTCAAGGAGCAGGCAGGCAACATCGATGCCGGTCTCGGCAAGCTTTAGTCCGCGGTGGTGTGTGAATACGGTGCGCAGGTTGTCACCAGGGGCCACCATGAAGTCAACCGGGCGGCTCATGCCAAGACGGCTGACCACCGTGTTTCCACCCTTGGCATCGATCTGCGGCTTGGCCAACAGCACCGACTGGGAGCGTTCTTCGTAGTTGTAGGCAACCTGCAGCAATGCAGTGCTCTTGCCACTGTTCATGGCGCCGTAGCGGAAGTAAAGTTTGCTCATTTGCTACCAGCCTAATGGCGTAAATGCGGCTCTTGACAGCTTTACGAGGCCTTGCGTATCCTGATTTCCTGCCCGTTTCAGGACGTTGGGGAAGACGTACCTTAGACAGGGAGCAGAACATGCCCACAACCAGAGGGCTCATCTTGGTGCATTCTGCGCCAAGTTATTTGCTGCGGCAATTGGCCTGGGGCTGCTGGCGCACTCTCGGCTACGAGCCCACCTTTTCCTGGACACCGCAGCCGCTCTGTCCGGGGGAGTATCGCAGCGAACTTATCTGGGAAGGCTCGGTTGGCATGGGAGCAAATCTGGCCAGCGAGCTTTCTGGTTGGAAAAACATCCGGTTCGAAGTCACCGAAGAATCGTCCGAGGGTCTTACTGCCTCACGTTGGTTGTACACACCTCGCCTAGGAATCAAACACAGGGCCACCGACGAGGTTGGAAACTTTCAGATCTCCGAGGAAGAGTTGCGCGGGGCCATGCATCGGAGTGCCCTAAAGAACGCTGATTTGGTGCTGGAATTGCAAAGCCTGCTGGCTGAACCCTGGGAAGTGGAGTTGGATCCACTTCGCGCAGCTGGCGCAGATGCCAACGTGGTGTGGCTGTTCCGCGCCGGCTAGTTCGCCAGCAGGCTGAGTGCTAAAGCTGCAGTTCTACTTTTCGTAGGTACGGAAAATAGCAACTGCATTGTGACCGCCGAAGCCGAACGAGTTGCTCATGGCAACAATCGGTCCGCTTCCGAGGTCTCGAGGGGTAACCACAACGTCAACTGGGATCTCTGGATCCTGGTTGTCGAGGTTGATGGTTGGAGGGGCAACGCGGTTGTGGATTGCGAGCACGGTGAAGATTGCTTCAATCGCGCCGGCTCCACCAAGCAGGTGACCGGTGGAGGACTTAGTTGCCGAGATGGCTACCTTGCCTAGGTGGTCACCGAATACGCGCTTCAGAGCGTTGTACTCGGCGATGTCACCAACCGGGGTGCTGGTTGCATGAGCATTGATGTGCACGATGTCAGTGGTCTTTAGGCCACCGTGCTCAAGCGCGCGAACCACGGCACGAGCCGCACCATTACCCTCAGGGTCTGGAGCGGTGATGTGATATGCGTCGCTAGTGACCGAGCCGGAAACCAGCTCGGCGTAAATTTTTGCTCCGCGAGCGAGTGCGTGCTCTTCGGTCTCCAGGACAATCGCACCGGCACCTTCACCCATGACAAAGCCATCACGGTCAGTGTCGTACGGGCGGCTGGCTGCCGCTGGGTTGTCGTTGCGCTTGGAGAGCGCGTGCATCGCGGCAAATGCAGCGAGCGGCATCGGGTGGATGGCTGCTTCGGAACCGCCGGCAACAACAACGTCAATCTCGCCGGAGCGGAGTCGATCGATGGCGTTAGCCAAGGCCTCGGTGCTGGAAGCACAGGCAGAGACCGCCGTGCGAACTCCACCGCGAGCTGCAATGTCCATGCCGATCGCAACGGCAGGCCCGTTTGGCATCAGCATAGGAACAGTCATTGGGAGCACACGGCGTGGGCCGCGCTCCTTCAAGGTGTCAAAGGCATCCAGCAGGGTCCAAACGCCACCGATGCCGGTTGAGAACTCAACGGCTAGACGCTCTGGAGCAACCTCAGGCGCACCTGCGTCGGCCCATGCTTCGCGACCTGCAATGAGCGCGAACTGGCTCGACGGGTCGAGTCGCTTGCACTCCTGAGGGGTGAGGATCTCGGAAGCCTTTACCTTTGCCTGACCAGCGAAGGTAACGGGAATCTCGTAGCGAGCCACCCATTCCTGCTCGAGGGTAGAAATGCCGGATTCACCGGCGAGCAGGGCTTTCCAAGTGGACTCGACATCGCCACCGAGGGGAGTGGTAGCTCCCAGCCCGGTGACGACAATCTTGCCAGCCAAGGTGAATTAGCCCTGTGCCGAGACGATGAAGTTAACTGCGTCACCAACGGTGATCAGGTTCTTAACCTCTTCGTCAGGAATCTTTACGCCGAACTTGTCCTCAGCGTTTACGACGATGGTCATCATCGAGATCGAGTCGATGTCGAGGTCGTCAGTGAACGACTTCTCGAGCTGAACGGACTCGGTAGCAATGCCGGTCTCGTCGTTTACGATCTCTGCCAGACCAGCAAGTACTTCAGCCTGCGAAAATGCCATTTGTTTCTCCTTGGTTGTTGGTGGGACTAGTAAAAGTTTAGGGGAGCACTACCACTTGGGCGCCGAAGGCGAGGCCTGCGCCGAAGCCAATTTCCAGCGCCAATCCGCCACTCTTGACCTCTCCGCTCTCCAGCAGTGCGTGCATTGCTAGTGGGATGGAAGCCGCCGAGGTGTTTCCGGTGGTGACGATGTCGCGAGCAACAACGACTGACTCTGGCAGCTTCAGCTGCTTTGCCAGTTCGTCGATGATGCGAATGTTGGCCTGGTGGGTAACCAGAGCCGAGAGCTGCTCAGGCTCAACGCCAGCAACCTCGAGCGCCTTTCGGGCGGTCTTTGCCATCTCCCAAACTGCCCAGCGGAACACGGTCTGACCCTCCTGACGAAGGGTTGGCCAAGCAGCCGAGCCATCGCGGAAGTCGAGGAGCGAGCTGGTCATGCTAACGGCATCCCAGTGAGAGCCGTCCGAACCCCACACGGTAGGGGAGATGCCAGGGAAGTCACTTGGACCAACGATTGCGGCACCGGCGCCGTCACCCAGCAAGAACGAAATGCTGCGGTCGGTTGGATCGATGAAGTCGGTGAGCTTCTCGCCACCCACTACCAGGACGTACTTGGCCATGCCCGAGCGCACTAGCGCGTCGGCCTGAGCAATTCCGTAGCAGTAACCCGCGCAGGCTGCAGACACGTCATAGGCAGGTGCCGGATTCGCGCCAATCTTGTCAGCCAGGAGAGCAGCCGCCGATGGAGTCTGGAATGGGTGGGTGATGGTGCTGAAGATGACAGCGCCGATTTCCTGAGGGTCGATACCCGCGGCCTTGATCGCCTGGTTCGAAGCATCGACGGCCATGTCCATGAGCGACAGGTCCTTGGACGCGCGCTTGCGGGTGACGATTCCAGTGCGCTGGCGAATCCACTCATCGGAGGAGTCAATTGGCCCGGCGATGTCATCGTTGGTGACCGTGAGGTCGCCGCGTGCAGCACCAAGGGCGTAGATGCGCGAGTACTTGACTACGTCGTACTGATTCAGCACTGGTTGGGTCATTCCGGCTCCTAGGCGTGGTTCGCGATCAGGGTGCGAGCAGCCTCAAGCTGCTCAGGAGTCTTGATGGCCAGGGTTTCAATGCCCGGCATGCTTCGCTTTGCTAGCCCAACCAAGGTTCCTGCAGGGGCTACCTCGATGATGGCGGTTACGCCGGCTTCAACCATGGCAGCCATGGTGAGGTCCCAACGGACCGGGGACTTCACCTGAGAAACCAGAAGTGAAACAAACTCGCTACCGGAGGTAACCAGACGGCCACCGTTGTTGCTCCATAGCTTCACCGATGGGTTCGAAACGGTCAGTCCCTTGCTGTAGGCATCGAGGGTGGCTACCGCAGGAGCCATGTAGCGGGTGTGGAATGCGCCTGCCACCTGGAGTGGGATCACGCGAGTACCAGCCAGTGGTTCGGCCTGTAGAGCTGCGATTCCAGCGGCGCTTCCAGCTGCAACAATCTGACCGCCGCCGTTGTAGTTTGCTGGCTCGAGCTCAAGTTCGGCCAGGCGGGCTTCTACTGCAGCCTGCTCGCCACCGAGCACGGCGGCCATCGAGGTGACCTCTAGGGCCGCGGCCTTGGCCATTGCGTTTCCGCGCTCACGCACAAACTGGATGCCCTGTTCCTGAGTGAATACTCCGGCAGCAACCGCAGCGGTGATTTCACCAACCGAGTGTCCGGCAACGCCGGCTATTCCTGCGGTGGCAAGGGTCGAACCGCTTAAAAGTTCGCTGAGGGTAGCCACCCCTGCTGCCAAAATCAGTGGCTGGGCCACCGAGGTGTCTCGAATGGTGTCGGCATCGGAGACGGTACCGTGACCAATCAGATCGATGCCGCTTGCTTCCTGTTGAGCTTCTATGCTGGCCTTGAAGGAACTGAGTTCCAACCAAGGGGCAAGGAAGCCCGGGGTCTGAGAGCCCTGACCGGGGCAAACGACAACGATCATTTGATTACTCCTTAGGACTCGCCACCGGCGCTGCCCGAGGTACCGGCGTTCACATCGTGAAGGCTGTACTTGGCGATTGCCTGAGCAGGTGCACTTGGGTCCATCTTGCCCTGAGCAACTAGCTGCTCGAGAACGCGAACCACGATGGATGGGCCGTCAATCTTGAAGAAGCGACGAGCGGC
>JAGWUG010000093.1 GCA_028868555.1 Actinomycetales bacterium
CAGTTGGGCAAGGCGCAGCAGGGCAGTGCACTGGCCAGCGCGCAGTCGTTTGAAATCGCCAGCTCCAACGGTGTCACCGGGGCCATCGGTGCCAACTGCCAGAGTCCTAGCCCGGAGTCCTGGCTGGTGGGTGGCGTGACCACCATTGGCCGTGAGGCTCTTCTCATCTTGGCCAACCCTTCCGCCACCGATGCCACCGTGGACCTGCAGCTCTATGGCGCGTCCGGCATCATCGATGGAGCTGGCCTGAACGGTATTTCGGTTTCGGCAAACCGCACCGTTGTTCTCCCGCTGGCCGGTTTTGCGCCAGACCAGACCAGCCTCACTGTTCACGTGGTTTCCCGCGGTGCGGCAGTTGCCAGCTGGATTCAGGAGCGCACGGTTCGCGGCACAGTTTCGGCCGGTGCAGACCTGGTTCCACCCGCCACCAGCGCAAGCACCAGCCTGGTCATTCCGGGCTTGCTAAAGCGTGGCACCGATGACGCAACCGCGCTGATTGCCGCCAATGGCGACTATGCTGACCTGACCCCAGCCATTCAGGTATTCGTTCCAGGCACCAAGGATGCGACCGTCACGGTTCAGGTGATTGGCAGTAGCGCGAAGGCCAATGGAACCGTTCTGCAACAGCAGATCCGCTCTGGCTCAACTGCCAGCCTCGACATCACCGGACTCAAGGACGGCGACTACTCCGTCTTCGTGATTTCGGACCAGCCGGTTCAGGCCGCGGTCAAGCTAAGCCGCACCAAGAAGGGCGCAACCCCGGTGACCGATTTCGCTTGGCTGCCTGCAGTTGCATCGGTGACCGGACCGGTGGTTGCCACCGCCCCAAAGTCTGGAGTTAGCAAGATTTCCATTGGAAACGGCTCACTGCAGAACGCCGCTGTCACCGTGAAAAACCTCTCCGATGGCAGCTCTCAGACAGTCAAGGTTTCGCACCTAGGAAGCGCGGTTCTGGAGGTTCCGGCTGGTGGCGTGATTCAGCTGATTTCGGACCAGCCGGTTTCGGCAACCACGATCGATGACTTCGCCGGCCAGATTGTTGCCATCCCTCTCCAGGACTTCAAAAACAGCGGTGGACAGCTAGGCGTGCTGGTTCGCTAGCTGCCCGGCTTGGCGGCCGCATGGCTCGCCGGCAAGGCCAAGACCTTAGTCGCGGTCTTCGGGATTTAGGAAGTCGCGGGGATCGCGACCAATCATCTCGGCGGCGGCCTCAATGACGTAGGAATCGATCCGCATGATCTCTTCCACCGGGTCAAAGGCTCGGCCCAGATACTTGATTGGGATTCGGTAGATGTACACGGTGTTCGACTCAGCGTTGAAAGCGTAGCGGCGCAGCTTCTTGGTCTCGGAATGCAGCGGCGGAAGGTCTCGAACCACAACGGTTAGCTTGGCAAATTCATCGGGGAAGTTACTTCGCAGGTAGGCAGCCGTGTCCTGAACGGTATCGGCAAAGTTTCCCTGTCGGGCCACTCCCGGTTCAAAACGCGGGCTCCAGAGTGGGCGGCGAATGCCTCGCCCATGCCTATCGCGGTAGGCGCCGCGGCTCTTTCGCTGGCTCTGCACAGCTCAATCCTAAGCAAATCTGGAGGGTGGTTTAGTACCATTGCACCGATGACCGAACGCCACTGCTCCAAGGCTGCCTGCAGCCAACCTGCCGTGGCCACGCTGAGTTTGGATTACCCGCAATCCACCGCGGTGCTTGGAATTCTCAGCCCGCGCCCGGAGCCGGGTTGTTTTGACCTCTGCTTAGAACATCAACGAAAGTTTGTGCCGCCTCAGGGTTGGCAACTAATCCGCCATCAGTTCTTGGCGGGAAATGAGAAAGGCCAGAAATGACCATCGACTGGAACGCAATTGTTAAGACCTACGATGTTCGAGGCCTGGTGGGCTCGCAGCTCACTCCAGAGATCGTTACCGCTCTCGCCGCCGGCTTTGTTGATGAGCTGGGTGCCGCCGGTCAGGATGTAGTGGTTGGCCACGACATGCGTGACTCGTCTCCAGAGTTTGCCGACGCCTTCGCCGAGGGCGCTCAGGTGCGCGGCGCCAACGTAATCTCAATCGGCCTCTGCAGCACCGATGAGAGCTACTTCGCTTCCGGTTCGCTGAATGCTCCTGCGGCCATGTTCACCGCCAGCCACAACCCGGCCAGCTACAACGGCATCAAGTTCTCCCGCGCCGGCGCCAAGGGCATCAGCCTCGACACTGGCCTGGCCGCCATCCGCGACCGCGCCATCGCCTACCTCGCAAACGGCATCGAAGAGGTGGATCAGCCGGGAACCTTCCGAGACGTTCACATTCTGAGCGACTACGCCGGATACCTGCGCTCCCTGGTTGACCTCAGCGGCATCCGCCCACTCAAAGTAGTGGTTGACGCCGGCAACGGCATGGGCGGAATGACTGTTCCAGCCGTGCTGGGCAACGCTGCCGACCTCGGTGCGCTGCCACTCGAGATTGTGCCGCTCTACTTTGAGCTGGACGGCACTTTCCCAAACCACGAGGCCAACCCGCTCGACCCTAAGAACCTGGTTGACCTTCAGAAGGCAGTCGTGGAGCACGGCGCCGACATCGGTCTTGCCTTCGACGGCGACGCTGACCGCTGCTTCGTGGTTGACGAGCAGGGCAACCCGGTGACCCCATCCGCAGTAGCAGCCATCGTTGCCCGACGAGAGATCGCTCGCGTCCGAGCCGCACGTCCGGATGCCGACATCACCGTCATTCACAACCTGCTGACCTCGCGCATCGTGGCCGAGACCATCATCGCCGACGGAGCCAAGCCGCACCGCACCAAGGTTGGTCACTCCCTGATCAAAGACCAGATGGCCGCCACTCAGGCAATCTTCGGTGGCGAGCACAGCGCCCACTACTACTTCGCCGACTTCTGGGGTGCCGACAACGGCATGCTCGCAGCCATGCACGTGCTGGCAGAGTTCGGTGCCCAGGACAAGCCGCTGAGCGAGTTTGCCAAGCAGTACAACCCCTACTTCATGTCTGGTGAGATCAACTCCACCGTCAGCGATGTTCCCTCCGCCAAAGCCCGCATTCAGGCGGCATTTGCCGACCGTGCCGGCATCGAAGAGTGGGATGGCATCACCATCACCGGCACCGATGCCAGCGACTGGTGGTGGTTCAACGTTCGCGCCAGCAACACCGAGCCGCTCCTTCGTCTCAACGTGGAAGCCAAGAACGAAAGCGTCATGGCAGCCATCCGTGACGAGGTCCTGGCGCTTATCCGCGCGTAGCGAAAATCCGGCCGCCACGGCGGGCTTTTTTCGGGGATAATTGTTCGGTGAACACACCCTTTGACTTCAAGGTCGCCAATCTTGCTCTGGCCGAAGCCGGCCGCCACCAGATCCGTCTAGCCGAACACGAGATGCCAGGCCTCATGGCACTTCGTGCCGAGTTCGGAGCCTCGCAGCCGCTCAAGGGTGCTCGCATCACCGGCTCGCTCCACATGACCGTGCAGACCGCGGTGCTCATCGAGACTCTAGTTGCGCTGGGCGCTCAGGTTCGCTGGGCCTCCTGCAACATCTTCAGCACCCAGGATGACGCCGCAGCTGCGGTTGTGGTTGGTCCTAACGGCACCACCGATGCCCCTGCAGGTGTTCCGGTCTTCGCCTGGAAGGGCGAGTCTCTGGAAGATTACTGGTGGTGCACCTCCCGCATATTTGATTGGACCGCTGAGGCCGCCGCTGAAGGAGCCGACTACATAGGCCCAAACATGATCCTCGACGACGGTGGCGACGCCACCCTGCTGGTTCACAAGGGCCGCGAGTTCGAGCTCGCCAATTCCGTTCCGGCAGCCGCAGCCGGCGACAGCCACGAGTGGACTGTCATCCTCGACCTGCTTCGGGAATCGCTCGCTTCCGAGCCCGGCCGCTTCACCAAGATTGCCGGCGAGATCCTTGGTGTGACCGAGGAAACCACCACCGGCGTGCACCGCCTGTACGAGTTCTTCCGCAACGGTCAGTTGCTCTTCCCTGCCATCAACGTCAACGACTCGGTCACCAAGAGCAAGTTTGACAACAAGTACGGCATTCGCCACTCACTGCCGGACGGCATCAACCGCGCCACCGATGTTCTCATGGGTGGAAAGGTTGCCTTCGTGGCAGGCTACGGCGACGTGGGCAAGGGCAGCGCCGAGGCGCTCCGTGGCCAGGGCGCTCGCGTAATCGTTTCCGAGATCGATCCGATCTGTGCCCTCCAGGCAGCCATGGATGGCTTCCAGGTGGCTCGGATCGATGACGTCATCGGTGACTGCGACATTTTCGTGACCGCAACCGGCAACACCGGCATCATCACCGCCGACCACCTGCTCAAGATGAAGCACCAGGCCATCGTTGCCAACGTGGGTCACTTCGACAACGAGATTGACATGGCCGGAATTGAGAAGATCGCCGGCGCTCAGAAGATTGAGATCAAGCCTCAGGTGCACGAGTGGCGCCTGCCAAACGGACGCAGCGTGCTGATTCTCTCCGAGGGTCGCCTAATGAACCTTGGTAACGCCACCGGTCACCCTTCGTTCGTTATGAGCAACTCATTTGCCAACCAGGTTTTGGCCCAGATCGAGCTCTACGCTCACCGCGCCAACTACGAACTCGGAGTTTT
>JAGWUG010000094.1 GCA_028868555.1 Actinomycetales bacterium
CGGTGCCACTGCTCCTTGGAAGCCAGCGACTCCTCGGCGGTGACGCCTTCTGGAAGTAGACCCCACTCCTCGGCCTTGCGGGCAATCACGCGCATGGCTTCATCGTGCATCTCGGAGTAGGTGACACCGGGACGGGCGATGGCAAATACCGCATCGGCGGCCTCTCGAACTGCCTCGTAGATCTTTCGCTGCACCGGGGTGAACTTGCCGTTCACAGGAATGGTGCGGGTGATGTCCGCGGTGTACAGAGAGTCAACCTCAACACCCGCGTCCACAAGAAGTAGGTCGCCGTCCAGAACCGGGCCGTCATTGGCAATCCAGTGCAGGGTGTTGGCATGGTCGCCGGCGGCGGCGATGGTGTCGTAACCCAGATCGTTGCCCAGCTCGCGGGCGGCTGAGAAGAAAGCGGTCTCCACCACTCGCTCGCCGCGCGGGTGAGCCTTGGCTCGGTTAAGTTCACGCAGAATGTTGCCAAAGCCTACGGCACTGGCGTCGCAGGCCTGCTGTAGTTCGCGAATCTCCCAGTCATCCTTGATCAGGCGGATCTCAGCGGCTGCCTCGGTGAGTTCGAAGTCATCCTCTGGTGCGGAGCGATCCATCAGGCCAACCGTGCCCAGGCGGAGCGCATCGGCTGGCTCGATGAAGTCGCGCAGGTTGCGGGTCTCGATGCCCAGAGCCTCGGATACCTCGGCTAGGTCTGGTCGTGGGCCAACCCAGAACTCACCAATGATGTTGTCGGCAAAGAACTCGTCGGTGCCGTGACCGGCAGTTGGAAGCAGGTAGAGCGCCTCGTCGGCAATGCTGCCATCGGCCGCAACTTCGATCACCAAGATTGAGCCAGCCACGGTGTTTCGTCCCCAACCGGTCAGGTGGGTGAAGGCGCTGTGCGGACGGAATCGGTAGTCGGTGTCGTGCGAACGCTGCTTGTGGGCACCCGCGTAGATAACCAGAGTCTTGCCTGGGAACCGCTCGGCCAATTCCTCGCGGCGCGCGGCAGCAAAAGGCGCAACTTCGGACAGGTCGCCGGCCACCGGGGGATTGGTTGCCCAGTTGCTTCCCATGTAGGCAATGTGAGCCGGATCCTTGGATGCTCGGCTGCGGTTGCGGTTACGCTCGGCTTCTTTTGCTTGGGCTTCGTCGCTCATAGTTTTCAGTCTAAGCAATCTTCACCAGGTTAAATGTCGATGGGGCCGGCAGGGCCGACCCCATCGAAAAAGCGGCGCAGAAGTTAGCGAGTGGCCGCCAGCGCCTCCAGAGCGGCTGCCTTAGCGGAAGCTGCATCGGTGCCCGAAAGGGCGGCAGCGGCAACAGCCTTTGCCTGCTCCAGAGTTACAGACGCCAGCGCGTTGCTGACCACGTTTACCTGCGAAGGCGAGGCGCTCACCGAGGTGATGCCAAGACCAGCCAGCACAACAGCGAAGGCCGGGTCAGAAGCGGACTCGCCACAGACGCCAACCGAGACACCGGCGGCAGCGCCATCGGTGCCAATCTTGGCCAACATACGGATGAGTCCTGGCTGCCACGGGTTGAGTAGCGCACCCAGTGCCGGGTTCATGCGGTCCGCGGCAAACAGGTACTGCGATAGGTCGTTGGTGCCAATGGAGACGAAGTCCACCACGCCACTGAGGCGGTCAACCTGCATTGAGATGGCTGGGGTCTCAATCATGATTCCAACTTTGAAATCACCGATGCTGCGGGCTAGCGCCGCAAACTCGGCCGCTTCGTCCACGGTCGCGATCATTGGTGCCATGACCCAGACCTCGCGGCCGGTGCTCTTGCGAGCGGCCTCGAGCGAAGTGAGCTGGTCGGCGATGAACTGACGGTGCTCCACGATCAGGCGGAAGCCGCGCACACCGAGCGAAGGGTTCTCCTCGTGCGGCATGTTCAGGAATGGAACCGGCTTGTCCGAACCGGCATCGATGGTACGAACCACGATTGGCCCATCGGGAGCGGCTGCCAAAACCTCGGCGTAGCTTGCTGCCTGCTGCTCAACGCTTGGCTGAGTGCTTGCCGAAAGATATAGGAGCTCGGTGCGGAAGAGGCCAACACCGTTTGCCTTGGTTGCGGCCGCGGTCTTTGCGTCCGCCGCGGTTCCGATGTTGCTGCGCACCGGAATGAGGGTGGCGGCATCGGTGTCCGCGAACTCAAGCGGCTTGGTGGCATCGGTGATTGAACCGTCAACCACAACGCGGTCACCAACTGGGTCAACCAAAACCGTCTGGCCATCAACCAGCGAACCGGCATCGGTGACCGAAACCACGGCAGCGATGCTGCGGGCACGGCAGATGATGGCGGTGTGGCTAGTTGGGCCTCCGGCGCGGGTGATCACACCAACTACGGCCGGAGTGAACTGAGCGGTGTCGGCGGGGGAGAAGTCCTCGCCAACCAGAACCAGACGGCCGGTCTGCGGCAGGTCGAGTCCAAGGTGGATGCCGGCCAGGTGGGCCTGTACTCGACGGGACAAGTCTTGGAGGTCGGCGATGCGCTCCTCAAAAGCTGCGTCACCTTCAAACATTGCGGCAAAGGCATTGAAGGCCTGGCCAATGGCGCCGGCTGCGTCAGAACCCTCGTTGAGGTGCTCCTCGGCAATCTCAAGTAGGCCGTCGTCCTCAAGCCACATCTTCATTGCCTCGAAAATCTCGGCGGTGGTGTGGTCGGCTCCGGCAGCTAGGCGGTCTAGGTCGGCAACTACGGCGGCGGTGGCGCCACGCAGGCGGTCCATCTCTGCCTCGGCACCGATGCTAGACCGGCCCCAGGCTGGGAGCGGCTGGGCTGGTGCAACAACGTGCACGGTGCCTACGGCGGCTGTGAGGCCTACTCCGAGGCCCTTCATCTGCTTGCTCATGGGTAAATCCGAGGGGTGCTCGGACTAGCCCTTCAGGAAGTCCTGAATCTGGGAGATGATGCCGTTGGCCGTGCCTTCGTCGTCACCTTCGATAACAACGGTGATCTTCTCACCGGTCTTTACCTTCATGGCCATGAGGCGAAGGGCAGAGTTTGCCTTGGACTCGGTTCCGTCGTACTGGAAGGTAACGTCCAGGCCGGACTCCTTTACCAGCTTGACGATCTGACCTGCAGGGCGGGCGTGCATGCCGATTGGGTCAAGAACTTCTACGATTCCGGTAAAGCTGGCCATTGGGCTGCCTTTCAAGTTTTTGGTGCGTTAAACGCCATTATGCGGATGGTGGGGGAAGGATTTGTAAGTGCTTACACACTGGATTTCCCCAGTATTAAGGTTACTAAAACAACAAAAGGCAAAAATTACGATTTGACACAGAAATTGCAGAAACGCCGAGTTTCAACGGTTTAAACATCAAAGTCTGTGTAATTTATGGATTACTCGATACGCACAGCGATGTGTGGAAGGGGAGTGGAATGCAGCTCGCTGCAACACAAACTGGAAACGGTTACGGGCACACCAGCCTGACAGTAGCCGTTGATTGGGTCATTTGCTCCCCAAAAGGGCGTAGTTTCGGTAACAGAAGGCGCCCGGGAATCTATCTCGTGCGCTGCAACACAATAGGAAGTAACTTTTGAGCGCACCCATCACCATCCCTGAGATTGTGGTTGTAAACACAACCGCAACCACCAAGGAACAGGTAACCAAAGAGCTAGCGAAGCTGCTCAAGAAGTCTGGCCGTCTAAAGAGCGTCAGCAAGTATCTCAAGGCCGTGGCTGCTCGTGAAGAGCACTTCCCAACCGGCATCGAAGGCGGCATCGCCATCCCTCACGCTCAGAGTGACTACGTTTTGGTGCCTTCGGTTTGCGTAGCTACCACCAAGGCCGGCATCGACTTCGGTGCAGACGACGGACCTTCCACCCTGATTTTCCTCATCGCAGCCCCAGCCAGTGGCGAAGGCGCTCACCTCGAGATCCTGGGATCTCTTGCTCGCAAGGTTATGGACGAAGAGTTCTGCGACCACCTGCGCGCACAAACCGACCCAGCCCAAATCGCCGAAATCCTAACCCGAGAGGTTCAGAACTAATGAAGATCGTTGCAGTAACCAGTTGCATCACTGGAATCGCACACACCTACATGGCCGCCGAGTCCCTCGAGCGCGCCGGCAAGAAGCTTGGACACGAAGTAATCGTTGAGACTCAGGGCTCGGCAGGTAGCAACCCGCTGAAGCAGGATGTCATCGATTCGGCAGACGCCGTAATCTTCGCTGTCGATCTAGAGGTAAAGGGTCGCGACCGATTCAATGGCAAGCCTTACATCCAGGTGGGTGTGGCAAAGGCCATTAACGGTTCTGCGGGCCTTATCAACACGGTGCTTGAGGCAGCTGCCAACGGTACCGCCGCCAAGGTTGGAGATGGCCAGTCGGCAAAGCCGGCCCCTGCCGCCCCAGCTGCCGCAAAGGCACCACAAGAGAAAAAGAAGTCTGGAGGGCTCTTCGGAGGCCTCTTCGGCAAAAAGTAAATAAGCAGTATCGTCCCAATAAAAAACTGTGGCGGTCAGTGATGATCGCCCCTATAAAAGGAGACAAAATTGTCTAACGTTAGCGTTGGATCCCGCATCCGCCAGTGGCTGATGACCGGTGTATCCCACATGATTCCACTGGTTGCAGCCGGTGGTATCCTCATCGCCCT
>JAGWUG010000095.1 GCA_028868555.1 Actinomycetales bacterium
GTCACTGGCGCGGGCACAGCACCGAGATGGACAGGCTTAACCAGTACGAAGACGTTGCCACCGATGTGATTGCCGAAATCTCGGAACAGGTTGCAGTGGCCGTTGCCAACGGCGTGAGCCGCGACAGAATCATCGTTGATCCAGGTCTGGGGTTCGCCAAGGACCTGAAGCAGAACTGGGAACTGGTGGCACGCCTAGACCGGCTCGAGCAGCTGGGGCTTCCGGTGCTGGTTGGCGCCAGCCGCAAGCGATTCCTTGCCGGTGTGCTTGAGGAAGCGGATCCGGCATCGGTGGGCAATGACCGCCGAGACCTAGCCACCGCAGTGCTCACCGCGCTGCTGCTGCAGCGCAAACTGTGGGGCGTGCGAGTGCACAATGTGCAGGCAACAGTTGACGCCATCAAGCTGGTTGAAGCCCTTCGGGTTGCGGGCGAGTAGAAAGCCAGTCAGAGTTAAACCATGTTGCACAAAATTGAGCTGACCGGCCTGAAGGTTTGGGGCTACCACGGGGTCTTCGACCACGAGCGCGCCTACGGTCAGGATTTTGTGATTGACGCAGCGGTTTGGGTGGACGCCTCCAAGGCTGCGCTCACCGACAACCTGGGTCACACCATCAACTACGGCACTCTGGCTCGCGTTCTGGCCGAGGACGCCAAGCAAAACCCGGTGGACCTCCTCGAGACTCTCGCGGAGCGCCTACTCAACAAGGTCATGGAAATTGGTGGGGGCTCCATTTCCAAGGCTCGCGTCAAGGTTCACAAACCGCAGGCGCCAATCGGCTATGAGTTCACCGATGTCTCGGTGACCGTCGAGGCGGAACGTGGCTAAAACCCGCGTCGTCATTGCGCTCGGAAGCAACCTGGGGGACAGAGGCGAGCACATTCAGTCTGCCGCCGAGCAGATTGGAGCCATCGAAGGCGTAAAGCTGGTCAAGCTGTCGGGCATCATGGAATCCTTTGCCATAACTCCGGCCGGCGTGGACGAGTCCAAGCCCAAGTATCTGAACGCGGTGGCCCTGGTTGACACCTCGCTAAAGGCCAAGGAATTGCTGGCCGCGCTTCAGAACATCGAAAACCAGCATGGTCGCGTTCGCCTCGAGAAGTGGGGTTCGCGCACCCTCGACCTAGACATCATCGACTTCGGCGGTCAGATCAAGGCCGGCAAGGAGCTGCTGCTCCCTCACCCTCGCGCCTATCAGCGTGCCTTCGTCATGGTTCCGTGGGCTCAGCTCGACCCCGAGGCGATTCTCCCCGGCCATGGCTCGGTCGCCGAGCTTGCTGCCGACCTGGCGGAAGACCCAAAGCAGAAGGTGTGGTTCCTGTGAAAAGCACCTCGCCAATCCTGCTGATTGCCAGCGGAGTAGTTGCCACCGCGGCCGGCGCCTTCTACGGCACGTTCCAGGTGAGCCACGGCCACCCGCTGCCGGTCTCGCACCCGAGTTCACTGCTCACCATGCCGGTCATCGCACTGATTTTGGTACTTCTGGCACTCCCCATCTTCCGCTACCGCAAGGCTCTTCTTGAGCTGGCCAAGGCTGGCACCGATGCCGCTGGCGCCGCCCGAGCCGGAGTCCGGCCACCGGTTAGACCTAAGCGCCTCGACCCCTTCTATGCGGTGCGAGTGCTTCTGCTTGCAAAGTCCACCAGCGTTGCCTCGGCCGTGATCGCCGGCTTCCAGCTGGGCCTGGTTCTGCTTCAGCTAGCCACCCCGGTTATTGCCGTCAGCATTTGGCTGAACGTTCTAGGAGTGATTGGCGCAGTGCTGTCGCTAGTGGTTGCACTTCTGGTGGAGCGAGCCTGCAAGATTCCCGATGGCGGAGCCGACTCAGCGGCCACCGGCGGCGCGGGCGGAGTAGCAGTTTGAACCACGGCAAGACAGAATCGCGACTCCGCGTTGGAGTGATTGGTGCCGGACCGGTTGGCATCATCTTGGCTCAGGCCCTCGCCGCCGCCGGCCATCTAATCAGTGGCATTCACGCTGCCTCCCCGCAGAGTCTTGAAAACATCGATGCCATGCTGCCGCAGGTCTCGGTACTCGAAATCCCAGAACTTTTGAAGGCCAGCGATCTCGTGCTGCTGGCGATTCCGGCAGACCAGATTCAGCCATCGGTGGAGGGCTGGGCAAAACTCAACCTTTTCACTCCGGGACAGTTGCTGATTCACACCGCGGCCGAGCACGGCATCGGTGTTTTGGCGGCAGCTGCCGCAACCGGAGTCATTCCGCTCGCCATTCACCCAGCCATGCGGTTCACCGGAACCAGCCTGGACCTCGCGCGGATTCGCGAGAGCTTCTTTGCCGTGACCGCACCTGCGGTTGCCGTTCCCATTGGGCAGGCGCTCGTGATTGAGATGGGTGCCGAGCCAGTGGTCATCTCCGATTCCGACCGCCCGAAGTACGCCGAGGCAGTTGCCGTGGCAAGTGGATTCAGCGCGCTGATTGTGAATCAGGCCATCGGTCTGCTGAACGAAATTGATGTGGTCTCGGCCCGCGAACTTCTTGGCCCGCTGGTTCGCAGCAGCGTTGAGGTTGCCCTGGCCGACGGCTTTCAAGACATTCAACCCGAAGACCTAGAGGGATAAAGTGCAGCTAGTTCACACCGCCGCAGAGTTAGACGCGGCGCTCGCCGAAGCGCGCGCAGCCGGCCAGAAGATTGGCTTTGTGCCAACCATGGGCGCACTTCATGCCGGTCACCTTTCGCTGGTGGACCTGGCGCACTCCTACTCCGATGTGGTTGTGGTGAGCATCTTCGTGAACCCAAAGCAGTTTGGTGCCGGCGAAGACTTTGACCGCTACCCGCGCACCTTGGATGCCGACTGTGCGCTGCTCGAAGGTCGCGCCGATATCGTGTTCGCCCCAGCAGTCGAGGACGTCTATCCGGCCGACCTAGAGGTTGCTGCCAAGCAGGCCGGACCGGTTGGTTCGCTCTTCGAGGGCGCTGCCCGCCCGGGTCACTTCGACGGCATGCTCACCGTGGTTGCCCGCTTGTTCGACCTGGTTCGCCCGGATGTTGCCATCTTCGGCGAGAAGGACGCCCAGCAGCTGTTCCTGGTGAAGGCCATGGTTGCGGCCGAATACCCGGGGCTCAAAATCATCGGTGCCGAGATTGTGCGTGAACCGAGCGGACTCGCACTCAGCAGTCGTAACCGATTCCTCAACGGCGAGCAAAGCGACATCGCCGAGATCCTCGCCATCACCCTTGCCACGGTCAGCCAGCTGATCCACGACGGCATGGAGATTGAGGCGGCTCTGGGCATCGGTGAAGAAATGATTGCCGGAGAGCCCGAGACTAAACTTGATTACCTAGCCCTTGTTGACCCCGGCACCTTTGCGCGGGTGGGCAACGGATACACCGGAGATGGCCTGCTGATTGTGGCGGCCGTGGTTGGTGGGGTCCGATTGATTGACAACCATCAGTTTCAGATTTAGGAACCCATGAGCGACGAGCAGACCGTTATTGAAGCCGAAGGTGAAGACCTTCCGGAGCAGATCGCAATCCGCCTCGCCAAGCGCGACAAGCTCAACGAGCTGAACGATGCCTACCCGGTTGCGGTTCCAGTCACTCACACCATCGAGGGTGTTCGCGCCGCCTACCCTGAGCTGCCAATTGACCACGCCACCGGCGACACCGTGGCCCTGGCTGGCCGCGTCATGTTCCAGCGCAACACCGGCAAGCTCTGCTTCGCAACTCTGCAGGCCGGCTCCGGTGAGCGCATCCAGGCCATGCTCTCGCTCGACAAGGTTGGCGAAGAGCAGCTTGAGCTCTACAAGGAACTGGTTGACCTGGGCGACCACGTTTTTGTTGCCGGTGAGGTAATCACCTCAAAGCGCGGCGAGCTCTCCGTGATGGTCACCGAGTGGAAGATGGCTGCCAAGACCATCCGTCCGATGCCAAACCTGCACAACGAACTGGGCGAAGAGTTCCGCGTCCGTCACCGCTACCTCGACCTAATCGTGCGCGACCGCGCCCGCGAGGTAGTTCAGATCCGCGCCAAGGTAATGCAGAGTCTGCGCAAGACCTTCGCCGAGCAGAACTTCATTGAGGTTGAAACCCCGATGCTGCAGACCATCCACGGTGGTGCATCGGCGCGTCCTTTCAAGACTCACTCCAACGCCTTCGACACCGAGCTGTTCCTGCGTATTGCACCGGAGCTGTTCCTCAAGCGCGCAGTTGTTGGTGGCATTGACCGCGTGTTCGAGATCAACCGCAACTTCCGCAATGAGGGTGCCGACCGCACCCACTCGCCGGAGTTCGCAATGCTAGAGAGCTACCAGGCCTACGGCGACTACAACTCCATTGCCGACCTCACCCAGGCCCTGATTCAGAACGCCGCCATGGATGTCTTCGGCACCCACCAGGTGGAGCTTGAAGACGGCACCATCAACGACCTTGGCGGTCAGTGGCCACGCATCTCCATGTTCGAGAGCCTCTCGGAGGCCTGCGGCCAGGAGATCACTCCAAGCACTCCAATTGAGACCCTGAAGAAGATCGCCGATGCCGAGGGCATTGAGATCGACCACCCACTGCACGGCAAGTACGTGGAAGAACTGTGGGAGCACTTTGTAAAGGGCGA
>JAGWUG010000096.1 GCA_028868555.1 Actinomycetales bacterium
CCTAACCACGGGAGTCAAATGTCGGACAAGCAACGCTTCGCATACTTCAAGGAAGTTGCCATCGGTGGCGGAATTGGTGTGCTGGTTCTGGCTCTCGTGATTGTTGGATTCAGCGTCTCCGGCGGCGTGCCAAGCGGCACCACCAACCCAACCACCACTCAGAGCGGTTCGGCTAATCCGTCGGCAAGTGCATCGGTGGCTATGTGTTCCGTGCAAGACCAGGCCAACGATGAGCGCCTGGGCAACCTGCAGGCCATTGTGGTGAACGCCGCCAACGACCAGGCGCTGCTGGACTACAAGGGTGAGCAGGCTGGCGCAACCGCCAGCACCATGAAGCTGCTGACCGCGGCTGCCGCGCTCCAGATTCTCGGCCCCAACTACCGCATCACCACCCGCGTCTATCAGGACTCCGTGGACAAGGGCACCATCTACTTCATCGGTGCCGGCGATGTGACCCTAAGCCGCACCGCTCCGGGTAAGTCCTCGGTCTACGAGAGCGCGCCAAAGCTCAACGACCTGGCAGTGGCCATCAACAAGGCCGTGGGCACCACTCCAATCACCAAAATTGTGGTGGACGGATCGCTGTTCAGCGGCCCGCAGTGGCAGCCTTCGGTTGACCCTTCCGAGCGCACCAACGGCTACCAGAGTCTGACCAGCGCGCTTCAGGTTGACGGCGACCGCAATGACCCAACCAAGGAAACCTCTCCTCGCAGCTCCACTCCGGAACTGCGCGCGGGCACCTGGCTGAAGAATGCCATTGGCGCAAACGCGAGCGGGGCATCGGTGGTTACCGGAACCATGCCAACCTCTGCCGGCCAGATTGCCAGCGTGATGAGCCAGCCAATCAGCAACTGGATCAGCCACATGCTTGCCGTGAGTGACAACACTCAGGCCGAGGCATTGGCTCGACTGGTTTCGCTGGACGAGGGTTTCGACGGTTCGTTCACCTCGCTCGACAGTGCTATCAAGCAGGCCCTCAAGACTCTGACTCCGCTCGACCCATCAGGCGCAACCATCCTGGACGGTTCGGGCGAGTCGCCACAGAACTCCGTCACCCCGCTGTTCATGACTCAGCTGGTAAAGCAGATTTACATGGCGAGCGGCAACCTTGCGGTTGAGAAGCAGTCGCTGCCAGTTTCGGGCGAGAGCGGTTCGCTGCAGAGCCGTTTCAAGGGCAAGAACATCGATGCTGCCGGCAAGGTGTTTGCCAAGACCGGTTGGATCAAGAACGGCTACACCCTGGCCGGTTACATAAACGCCAAGGACGGCAGTCACCTGCTATTTGCCGTGTACGCACTCGGGCCAAAGGCCAAGGACAGCGCCAAGGATGCCATTGACAACCTGGTCACCGGCTTCTACCGCTGCGGCCTGAGCCTGGCTCCGGTTTCCGCGGTTACTCCAACTCCGGCAGCCAACTAGCCCACCGATGCCGGTTTGCGGCGCTGCTGTCTTGCAACCAAACCGTAACTTATTCGGATACAAACGACCTCGGTTTTGAGGTAAATTTGTGCTTGTCACCTGGGGGATGAACCCTGCGAGAAGCGAGCGAAGATGCCAACCGAATTTGAAGTACTAGCCAAAGTTCCAACCGGTCTTTTCATCGGTGGATCTTGGGTTGATGGTCACGGCGAAGGCCGCATTGCGGTTGAGGACCCGGCCACCGGCAAGACCCTGCTGGAGATTGCCAACGCGAACGCCGAAGACGGACTGGCCGCGCTTGCAGCCGCCGACGCCGCTCAGGCCAAGTGGGGCAAGACTTCACCTCGCGAGCGTGCCGAGATTCTGCGCCGCACCTTCGAGCTGGTGCGCGAGCGCAGCGAAGAGTTCGCCATGTTGATCAGCCTCGAGATGGGTAAGCCAATCGCCGAAGCCCGTGGTGAGGTCACCTACGGCAACGAGTTTGTCCGCTGGTTCAGCGAGGAGGCTGTGCGCATCGGTGGCCGCTACGGTTCGCTGCCTGAGGGCCACGGCCGCATGCTCATCACCAAGCGTCCGGTTGGTCCGGCATTTGCCATCACCCCTTGGAACTTCCCGCTCGCCATGGCCACCCGCAAGATCGGCCCAGCCATCGCAGCCGGTTGCACCATGGTGGTCAAGCCAGCGGAACTGACCCCGCTCACCACCCTGCTCTTTGTGAAGACCCTGGAGGAGGCTGGCCTCCCAGCCGGCGTCATCAACGTCATCACCACCAGCACTTCGGCAGCCACTTCGGGACCAATCATCTCCGATGCTCGCCTTCGCAAAATCACCTTCACCGGTAGCACTCAGGTTGGTCGTCAGTTGCTCAAGCAGAGCGCCGACCGCATCCTCCGCACCTCAATGGAGCTAGGCGGAAACGCACCGTTCCTCGTGTTTGAGGATGCAAACCTCGACGCTGCGGTTGATGGAGCCATGCTGGCCAAGCTGCGCAACATCGGTCAGGCCTGCACCGCGGCAAACCGCTTCATCGTGCACGAGAAGGTGGCCGATGAGTTTGCCACCAAGCTGGCCGCGCGCATGGGGGCGCTAAACCTCGGTCGTGGCATTGAGGCCGCAACCACCATGGGTCCGGTAATCAACGAGAAGGCTCGCGCCAACATGCAGCGCCTGGTTGACACCACCGTCAAGGAGGGTGGCGAGATTGTCACCGGTGGTGAGTATGGTGCCGGCGACGGTTACTTCTTCAAGCCAACCGTGCTTGCCAACGTGCGCCCCGGCAGCACCATTCTCGGCGAGGAAATCTTTGGCCCAATCGCGCCAATCGTTCGATTCAAGACCGAGTCCGAGGCAGTTGCCCTGGCAAACGACACCGAGTATGGCCTGGTCTCTTACGCATTCACCGAGGACTTCAAGCGCGGAATGCGCCTGACCGAGAGCCTGGAGACCGGCATGACCGGCCTCAACACCGGCCTGGTCTCCAACGCGGCTGCACCTTTCGGTGGAGTCAAGGAGTCGGGCATGGGTCGCGAGGGTGGCACCGAGGGCATCGAAGAGTACTTGGAGACCAAGTACGTGATGATTCCTGCTACCGAGGCCGCTGACTAGGGTTTAGGCGGTGCGGTTGCGTGGGCTCAGGTTGCTCGCGCGACTCTAGTCTTCGCGGCGGGCGCCTGGTGCGGCACTGACGACGAACACGTCCGGCTTGGCGTAACCAAGCAGGGCGAACTCGGCGGTAACCGAACGCGAAATCTCGCTGATCTTCTCGATTGGGCAGAGCGCGATTGCTGCGCCACCGAAACCGCCGCCTGTCATGCGAGCACCGATGGCTCCGTGACGCAGGGCGGTCTCTACCGCGGTGTCGAGTTCGTCGACTGAGATCTCAAAATCGTCTCTCATGCTCTCGTGCGATGAGTAGAGCAGCTCGCCGATGGCGCGCGGTCCGCGCTCGCGAAGGGCGGCCACCGTCTGCAGCACGCGCTCATTCTCGGTCACGACGTGGCGCACGCGTCTAAAAGTAACGTCGTCCAAGAGTTCGGCGGCGCGTGGCAGATCGGCCAGGCCGGCTTCGCGCAGGCTACGCAGTCCGAGCGCGCTGGCGCCTGCTTCGCAGGCGGCTCGTCGGCTGGCGTAGCCGCCATCGGCGTGCCTGTGCTCAACCTTGGTGTCGATGATGAGTAGCTCTAACCCCTCTCGGGCAAAACCCAGATCGATCACCTCGGCTTCGAGCGAGCGGCAGTCCAGGAACACTCCGTGGTCGAGCTTGCCCAGTAGCGAGGCGCTCTGGTCCATGATTCCGGTTGGTGCGCCAACAATCTCGTTCTCGGCCAACTGTCCAACTCGAGCTAGCTCGCGCTGGCTCAGACCAAGCTCCCAGAGATCATTCAATGCAACCGCAACCGAGCACTCAATGGCGGCAGAACTGGAAAGCCCGGCACCCACTGGTACGTCTGACTCAATGTACAGGTCGAAACCTTGGACCGAGCCGCCCTCTACCTTTTGCAGCAGAGCCCAGGCCACACCCAGCGGATAGGCACTCCAACCCGAGGCGGTCTCGCGCGATATCTCGGAAAGTTCAATCTCGATTACGCCCGGAGCAAAGGCAGATGCAACGCGCACAACAGCATCGGTGCGCAGCGCAACCGCGGCGAAGGTGTGACGGTTGATGGCAAAGGGAAAGACGAAACCCTCGTTGTAGTCGGTGTGCTCACCAATCAGGTTGACGCGGCCCGGGGCGCTCCAGACAACTTCCGGCGCATAGCCAAACAAATTCTCAAAGCCGGTGGCCACTGCGTTCTTCAATAGGTCGGTCATGACTCCTACTTTCCAATTACTTCGCGAATACGGCCGGCTACGACCTCTGGCGGGAGGTCGCCGATGAAGGCGCCCATTGCCGACTCTGAGCCTGCTAGGTACTTGAGCTTGTCGGCCGCGCGGCGCGGACTGGTGATCTGCAACTGCAGGCGAACGTTCTCGCCTCCTGCTACGCGCGGTGCCTGGTGCCAGGCCGAAATGTAAGGCGTAGGAGTCTCGTAGAGCGCGTCCACTGCGTTCAAGAGTCGGTGGTAGACCGAGGCCAGCTCGTCACGCTCGTCATCGGTGAGGCCAACAAATGACCCGACCTGACGGTGG
>JAGWUG010000097.1 GCA_028868555.1 Actinomycetales bacterium
GAACTGGTTGCCGCTGTAATTGCCGCCAACCCAAACACCATCGTCGTGGTCAACTCCGGTTCGCCGGTTGAGCTGCCATGGGTTTCCGGTGCACGTGCCGTGATCCTGCCTTACTTCGGTGGCCAGGAGATGGGCCACGCTCTGGTTGACATGCTCACCGGCGCAGCCGAGCCTGGTGGACGCCTCCCAACCACCTGGGCCAAGGTTGCGGGTGACCTTCCGGTCATCAACTGCACCCCTGATGCCAACAACGAAGTGGAGTACACCGAGGGAATCCACATCGGTTACAAGGCCTGGCTCAAGGCCGGCACCAAGCCGCTTTACGCATTCGGCCATGGCCTGGGTTACACCAGCTTCTCGCTCAGCAACCTCTCGGGTGCTGCATCGGTGGCAGGTGGCAGCGACTACCAGCTGACCGTTGACGTGACCAACACCGGTTCGCGCTCCGGCAAGTTTGTGGCACAGGCCTACGCGTCGCGCTCGAACACCGCCATTGAGCGTCCGGTCAAGTGGCTTGCTGGTTTTGAGTCCGTGGTTGTTGCCGCGGGTCAAACCGTAACCGTCACCATTCCGGTTGCCGCTCGCGAGTTTGCCAACTGGGACGGAGCCTGGAACTACGAGGCCGGCGAGTTCACCATCGAGGTGGGCACCGCCATCGACAACCTGTCCCTGACCCACACCGTCAGCGTCAACTAACACCCCCAACAGAAGTAAGAAGTAGCCAGCATGACCATCTCACCAATGCCAAACCCGCTAATCCCGGGCTTCAACCCAGACCCGTCGGTACTGCGCGTTGGTGACGATTTCTATCTGGCTACTTCTACCTTCGAATACCTGCCGGGTGTGCCCATTTACCACTCCCGCGATCTCATCAACTGGACCCTGATCAGCCACGTGGCCACCCGCCCTGGTCAGTTCCAGCTGGACGGCGTGCCAACCGGCGGCAGCGCCTGGGCGCCAACCATTCGCCACCATGACGGCCTCTTCTACGTTGCCATCACCGATGCCATGGGCCGCGGCACCCTGATTTTCACAGCCACCGATCCCGCCGGTGAGTGGAGCGACGGCCTGGTAACTAACGTTGACGGCATCGACCCAGACCTAGTCTGGGATGAGCAGGGCAACTGCTACATCACCTTCAGTGGCCTGCTCATGACCGGTCCGGAATTCGGCAAGCACCTGGGAATTCAGCAGGCCAGAATCGACCTCACCACCGGCCAACTTCTTGAGGAGCCACGCTCGCTCTGGAGCGGCACCGGAGGCATGTTCCCCGAGGCCCCACACGTTTATCACATTGGTGACTGGTGGTATCTGATGATTGCCGAGGGTGGCACGGAGCGCGGTCACAGCGTTTCGATTGCTCGCTCGAAGAGTCCTGAGGGTCCTTGGGAAGGTTGCCCAGCCAACCCGGTCTTGACCGCCCGTGGAACTGCACGCCCAATCCAGAACACCGGTCACGGTGACCTCGTGCTCGGACCAGACAACGAGTGGTACATGGTCATGCTGGGCATGCGAACCCGTGGCATGACCCGCGCTTTCTCCTCGCACGGCCGCGAGACCTTCATCACCAGCGTCAATTGGGTTGACGGCTGGCCGGTGGTTGCTCCGGTTGAGGTAGACGAAACCAACTCGCACTTTGACTTCACCGCCGACTTCCACAAGGTGAAGGAAGGCAAGTTCCCAGCCGACTTCTCCAAGGAGTTCATCTCCATTCGCCGCACCCCGGCTCAGGTTCTCACCCCGGTTGCCGGCGGTCTGCAGCTCACCGGAAACGGTCTCGGAATGGACGACCCAGCTCCTGCATTCGTCGGTCGCCGTCAGCGCCGCTTCGACAGCCGCGTTGAGGTTGTGGCCGAGGTTGAAGGCATCGGTGGTTTGACCCTGCGCTATGACGAGCAGAGCCACTACGACATTGAGGTCACGCCGTACGACATTGTGGTGCGCGCGCGCCTATATGAGATGACCAAGGAAAGCCGTCACGCTAAGCCAGAGAAACTGAAGAGCATCTTCATTCAGTGCGTTGACCCGAAGGGCGGTTGGGAGGCCATGGCCACCAGCGACCTGGTGCAGCTCGGGTTCGTGAACGAGATTGGTGAGAGTGCTATTCTGGCAACCTTCGACGGCCGTTACCTTTCGGCCGAAGTCACCACATCCTTTACCGGTCGCGTCTACGGTGTCTACTGCACTCAGGGATCGGTAACGATCCGTAAGTTCAGTGAGACCACCAGCAATGACTAATGACCACCCTTCGTTGGAGAATCTAACCAACACCGATGCAATTCGCGTAACCAACGGCAAGCTGCCGCGCAAAGTTTCGCTGATTCTTTGGATTCTGCTGGCCGCCAACTTTGTGGTGTCCCTAAATGAAACCGTGCTTGGCGTTGCCCTGCCGGTGGTCATGAAGGACCTCCACATCACAGCCGCAACCGGTCAGTGGTTGACCACCGCGTTCCTGCTGACCATGTCTGTCGTGATTCCAATCACCGGCTACCTGCAGAGCAAGTACTCAACTCGCACCCTGTTCTTTGCCGCCATGGGAATCTTCACCCTGGGCACAGTGCTCGGCGCTCTCTCTATCGACTTCGCAGTGCTGCTTCTAGGCCGCGTCTGCCAGGCAGCCGGAACCGCCCTGCTGTTCCCAATGTTCATGACCACCATGATGGTGATCGTTCCCGAGAACATGCGCGGTCGCCTGATGGGCCGCATCTCGCTGGTGTTCGCCGTTGCTCCCGCCCTAGGCCCTGCTGCCTCCGGAATCATCGTTCAGGCTTTTGGCTGGCACGCCCTGTTCTGGTTGGTGCTGCCGGTCGCGGTCGCCGCTGTCTTCATCGGTGGCAAGTGGCTGCACCTGGAACACGAGCCAGGGCCAATTCGCCTGGACTTTTTCTCGCTGCTGCTTAGCGCGGTTGGTTTCAGCTCGCTCATTTACGGCCTCTCCGATGTGGGTACCGCAGTCCGAAGCGGCGAGGCCGGTCAGCCGGCGGTGGTGAACCCGCTTTACATCATCATTCCTGGTGCGTTGATTGTGACCTGGTTCGTCTGGCGTCAGATTCGCCTGGCTCCGCAGAATGCCGCGCTGCTGGACTTCGCGCCGTTCAAGGTGCCAGCCTTCCGCAACTCGATGATCGTGATGAACATCATGATGATCACCCTGTTTGGAACTCTGATCATCGTGCCGATTTACGTTCAGAGTGTGTTGCACTACAACGCGTTGACCACCGGCCTCATGATGATGCCGGGTGGCTTGCTGCAGGGTCTGCTGGGCGTGCCTGCCGGCCGCATGATGGATAAGTACCCGCCAACTCGCATCCTGGTTCCTGCCATGGGTGGCGTTGCAGTGGCCATCGGCCTGATGGCCGGATTCAGCACCGAGACTCCGCTCTGGCTGGTGTTCGTTTCGTACAGCCTGCTCAGCGCGTCGCTGGCTTTTGTCTTCCCAATCCTCATGGGATCTTCCATGGCCGCGGTTGGCCCTGAGCACTACTCGCACGCCTCGGCAATCGTTGGCGTTACCCAGCAGGTCTTTGGCGCCGCCGGAACTGCCGGCTTCGTTGCCGTGCTGACTCTGCTTTCGGGTGGCGCTACTGCCGCCTCCGATGCTGCTTCGCTCAACAACGGAACCCATGGCGCGTTTGTCATCGGTGCTGTTTTGGCTCTGGTGGCCGCAGTTCTTTCGTTCACGGTTCGCAAGCCACCGATGCCCGCAGGCGCACCAGGTGGACATGGCGCCCCACCCGCTGACGGCGCGGCCGTCACCCCAGAAGCATCCGCACCTACTCAATAAAACTAGGAGCAAATATGTCCGTATGGCCAGTGGAATCGGTTGGTAAGCGCGTTCGCGTCATTATCGACAACGACTTTGGCGGCGACCCAGACGGCCTGGTCCAGCTGGCTCACCACCTGCTGAGCCCAACCGTTGACGTGCGTGCCGTGATTGGCACTCACCTTCGTCCTGGTGACCCGTGGAATGGCGCCGACGACGTGGGCGACGCGGTCAAAGCCACCAAGGAGATCGTCGAATTGGTTGGTCAGACCGGCCAGTACCCGGTGCTCGCTGGTGCCCGCGGTTACCTGAGCGACCCAACCACCACGGTGGAGTCTGAGGGCATCGACTTCATCATCAAGGAGGCCATGCGTGACGACACCGATATGCCGCTGTACATGGTCTGCGGTGCGTCTCTAACCGAGATTGCTGCCGCCTGGAAGAAGGAGCCTCGCATTGCTGAGCGCCTGACCCTGGTTTGGATTGGTGGACACGAGCACGAGGGTCTGGCCGAGGTAGCGCCAGGAGCACCTGACCTGGAGTACAACCTGCACCAGGACGTGGTTGCCGGTCAGGTCATCTTCAATGAGAGCAACATTCGCCTGTGGCAGGTGCCTCGCGACAGCTACCGCAGCTGCCTCTACAGCCGCGCCGAGCTGCTCACCGAGCTTATGGATGCCGGACCGCTGGGTGAGTACCTGGCCAAGGC
>JAGWUG010000098.1 GCA_028868555.1 Actinomycetales bacterium
ACAGCCAGTCCTACAAGATCGCCAAGTAACTTTAGTTACTAGGAGATAACACTCCGGAAGCCCCCAGGTCGCAAGACCTGGGGGCTTTCCCTTTACCCGGGCAAAGCACTGCAATTCACCTTCCGTTAACTTTTGAAACAGCGGTAATTCAACTACTCCCTAAAAGATTGAGAGTATGAGTGAAGCTCCCATCGGTGTGCCCGAAAAGCGCAAGCTGGCCACCAAGCCGCACAGCGTAGCCGACCGCGTCTTCTACGGGCTGGCGCGAGCCGCCGCCTACGGCGCCATTGTGCTAGTTGGCCTCATCCTCGTCTTCCTGCTCATGCGCTCGGCACCAACCTTCGCGCAGCAGGGAATCAGCTTCGTCACCGGCAGCGTCTGGAACGGATCTGTAAACCCACCAATCCTCCAGATTGGCCCAATGCTCTGGGGTTCCATCCTCATCGCACTCTGCGGTGTTCTCCTCGCGGTGCCTATGAGCATCGCCACCGCCTACTTCATCGAGTTCATGGCCTCCAAGCGCATCGCAAAAGTCGCAACTGTCGTCGTAGACCTCCTGGCAGCCATCCCATCCATCGTGATTGGTCTCTGGGGTCTCGCAGTATTCACTCCAACCGCAGCCCACTGGGCAGAGCTCCTCAACAAGGGTCTGGGCTGGTTCCCTGTCTTCGCAAGCTCCACCAAGAACTTCGTGGGAACCCCGTTCATCGCCGGCTGGATCGTGGCCGTAATGATCGTTCCAATCATCACCTCGGTTGCCCGCGAGATCTTCTCTCAGATGGACCGCGACATCATCAACGCCTCGCTCGCCCTCGGCGGTAGCAAGGCAACCTCGTTCTTCCGCGTAATCCTGCCAACCGCATCCGGCGGTATCGTCGGTGGTGTTCTGCTGGGTATGGGTCGAGCCCTGGGTGAGACCGTGGCCATCTACTACGTGCTCAACCTGTCGTTCGACATCAACTGGGCAGATGTTCTCGAGAACCGCGGTGGCTCCATTGCATCGGTGATTCTTTCCAAGTTTGGTGAAGCAACCACCGAAGAGATTGGTGGCCTGATGGCGGCCGGTCTGGTGCTGTTCATCATCACCCTGCTGGTGAACTGGATTGCCGCTTGGATTGTCAACCTGGCCCAGCCATGGAGGCGCTAAATGACTGACGTACGCGTATCAATGGACCCGGGCAACCGCCCAGGCCTAGCCCGCCCGGCAACCGCCCCTTGGCAGGCCAAGAACCCTCGCCGCACCGCCAAGGTTGTGCTGGCATCGGTGGCTCCAATGCTGGCCGCAGCCGCCATCACCCTTGGTTTCAACCTTGACCCAGCAATCGGTCTGATTCTGGTGTTCCTGCCGCTGCAGATCTTTGCATCGGTGTGGGTTGGCCGCAACATTTACGGCAAGAAGGGCCAGGCAGACGCAATGCTGGTGCTCTTCACCATCTTCTTCAGCGCCTTCGTGGGCGTGCTGCTGGTTAGCGTGATCTGGAGCGTGGTGGTGCAGGGTCTGCACGCCATGAGTTGGCAGTTCGTGAGTCAGAACAACACCTACATCACCCCAACTACTTCGCTGGAGTTTGGCGGCGTTGGTGCGGCCATTCTGGGCACCATCATGATTGTTGGTCTCACCACCCTGCTCACCGTTCCACTGGGTTTGCTGGTTGCCGTGTACCTAACTGAGACTCGCTCCCCGATGCGCAACACCGTTCGCACCCTGGTTCAGGCCATGTCTGGCCTGCCATCGGTGGTTGCCGGTCTGTTCATCTACTCGGCGCTGATTGTTGGACTCCACATCGGCTACGGCGGCTGGCTTGGTTCGCTGGCACTGCTGCCACTCATGCTTCCTACCGTTGCTCGTGTTGCAGAAGAGGCTCTGCGTCTGGTTCCTCAGGAGCTTCGTAACGGTGCACTGGCGCTTGGCGCTCCAGCCTACCGCGCGTTCCTGCAGGTAACCCTGCCGGCCGCTAAGTCGGGTCTGATCACCGCCATGATTCTGGGTATCGCCCGCGTTATTGGTGAGACCGCTCCGCTGATCCTCACCGTGAACAACGCCAACGGCACCAACGTTGACATGAGCCAGCCAATGGCGGCCCTGCCAACCTACATTTTCCAGTACGTGCGCTACGTGTACGACACCTCGGTTCAGCGAGCCTGGGGTGCGGCACTGATGGTGCTGCTGCTGGTTGCAGTTCTGTTCACCGCTGCCCGCATCGTTAGCGGCAGCTCCAAGAAGGCCAAGAAGCCTGCGGTGGCCAAGGCCGCTTCGGACAAGAGAAAGTAATCAAGATGACCGTAGAGACTCCACACCTGCGCGCCAAAGACGTCAACGTCTGGTTTGGCGAGCGTCACGTGCTGCGCGACGTCAACCTGACCTTCCCTGCCAACCAGGTGACCGCTCTCATTGGCCCTTCGGGTTGCGGTAAGAGCACCTTCCTCCGCACCCTCAACCGCATGCACGAGCTGATTCCTTCCGCCGGCTTTGCTGGTGAGATCCTGCTGGACAACAAGGACATCTACGCACCAGAGATGGACCCAACCCAGGTTCGCCTCAACATCGGCATGGTTTTCCAGAAGCCAAACCCATTCCCAACCATGAGCATCAAGGAGAACGTTCTCTCCGGTCTGCGCCTTTCGGGTCGCAAGGCCAAGGATGCCGAGGAGCTGGTGGAGACTTCGCTTCGTCGCGCTTCGATCTGGACCGAGGTTAAGGACCGTCTGAACGACCCAGCCCTCAGCCTCTCCGGTGGACAGCAGCAGCGTCTCTGCATCGCCCGCTCCCTGGCCATGAACCCAGAGGTTCTACTCATGGACGAGCCTTGCTCGGCTCTCGACCCAGGCTCGACCCGTCGTGTTGAAGAGACCATCATGGAGCTCTCGCCAACCATGACCATCGTCATTGTTACCCACAACATGCAGCAGGCTCAGCGCATCAGTGACCAGACCGCGTTCTTCCTGGCGGAAGACGGCAACCCTGGCCGCGTGGTTGAGTTTGGCTCCACCGAGCAGGTATTCAACCAGCCGATCGACCCACGTACCAACGACTACGTGAACGGCCACTTCGGCTAGATCGTGGCGCTTGCCTTAAGTCCGGCCTGCGCGTTAACGGCTTGTTCACCTTTTGGTCACCAACTTGGGTATCCGCCGTTAACTTTGCAAACTGACACTTAGATTGCACCTATTCGTAGGTCCAAAAACCTAATACAAGGAGAAACCCAATGCGCAAGACCGCTGGCATCATCGCCGCAGTTGCAATCGCAGCGTCGGCCCTCATCGCCGCACCTGCACACGCTGACGTACCAACCATCACCGCTGGTGGTTCTTCGTTCAGCGCCGGCATGTTCACCACCTGTGCTGCCAACTACACCGACGCAAAGGTTACCTACACCGGTAGCTCGTCGGGTACCGGCCGTACCAACTACATGGCTGGCACCTTCGACTTCGCTGGCTCGGACGGCGCATTCGGTGCAACCGAGAAGCAGCCTGCTGCTAGCGACTTCCGCTACATCCCAGTTGTTGGTGGCCCAGTTGCTATCGCTTACAACCTGGCAGCTGTTCCAAGCCTGCGTCTTGACGCAGACACCATCGGTGCAATCTTCCTTGGCAAGATCAAGACCTGGAACGACCCAGCTATCGCAGCTCTGAACCCAGGTGCAAAGCTTCCTGCTAGCGCAATCACCCCTCAGTACCGCAGCGACAAGTCGGGTACCAACGGAAACTTCTCGGGCTACCTGGCCAAGAACAAGGTTGCTGGCTGGGTTCAGGACCAGACCTGGACCAACGCCACCAAGAGCACCACTCCTGCTGGAACTGGTGCATCGGGCTCGACCGGTGTTGTACAGAACCTGAAGAGCACCGTTGGCGCAATCGGCTACGTAGACCTGAAGGACGCCGTTTCGGGTGGCCTCAAGGTTGCAGCTGTAAAGAACGCTTCGGGCCAGTTCGTACTGCCTTCGGCTGCTGCCGCTGCCAAGTTCCTGGCTAACCAGCCTGTATCGGCTAACGGCTTCGTAACCATCGACTGGGCTAAGCCAGTTCCAGGTGGCTACAACGCTTCGCTGATCACCTACGCTGTTGTAAACACCGGTGCTGCTGCCAAGAACGGCGCTGCAGTTCGTAACTTCATCCAGTACACCCTGAACACCTGTGTTCCAGCTAACGCAGCCAAGCTTGGCTATGTTGCTCTTGCCGGTGGCCAGGCCACCAAGGCAAAGGCCCTGGCACTGCTGATCAAGTAGTAAACCCTTAGTAGGCAGGGGTGGAGTGCAAGTGATTGCGCCCCACCCCTGTTTTACTGGTTAAGTTCCAAAGTTTCACTGGCTTCACCCGCTCTGCCCGCTTCAACCCTCAGAGGAAAACATGTTTGCAAAGATCGCCCGTCTGGTTGCAATCGTCGGCGTTGCATCGGTGGCTCTCACCGCCTGCACCCCACCGATGCCCCCTGAGGTAAAGGCCGCGCTCCTGGAGCAGACCTACACCTG
>JAGWUG010000099.1 GCA_028868555.1 Actinomycetales bacterium
CGCGTCGCGAGAAGCGCGTGCGGTCTCGATGTCAGCCGCCTCAACGGTAGCCTCCAGCCCCAGGGTGCGCAGAACTTTCTCGGCATTCATCTTCAGTAGAACTGAGGTGCCGATCCCTGCGCCACAAACGGCAACAATCTTCATGTTTCTAGTCTCGCAAAGTGTCAGTTGAACAAGGAGCGAATTTCGCTCTCCGCTTGGCAACTTAATAGGGAATTAACAAATCCCGGTTGGGAGAACTTGCCGGCGAATTGACTCAGCAGTTCCAAATGTCTGTCATGGTCCAGCGCTGCCAGCCCGAACACCACCGTGACCGGATCGTTCTTTTTGTGGCCAAACGCCACCGGCTCTCTCAGGGTAACCAGCGACATCCCGGTGTCCAATACCGCCTCACTCGGGCGGGCGTGCGGCATGGCCAGCCCTGGAGCAATCACAACGTATGGGCCAAGTTCGTTGATGGCGGCGAGCATGGCATCGGTGTAGGCAGTGGTGGTGCGGCCGCTGGCAACCAGCAGTTCACCGCAGAGTTCAACAGCCTCTTGCCAAGACGCCACCGATGCACCCAGCCGGATTGAACCGGGCGCCAGCGCCTGATTAATCAGCGACATTAGCGGTTGGCTTTGCGGACCCGCTTGAAGCCTTCCGCAATCATTTCCATGAGCTCGTCGCGCTCTTCGCGGTCGAGGAAGCTGGCCGAAGCGGCATTCATCTGGAACTGCTCCAGGTCACCGATGCCGTACTCGAAGGTGTCGACCAGCAGCTCGAGCTCGCGGGTGAGCGAGGTGCGGCTCATCAGGCGGTTATCGGTGTTGACGGTGACCTTGAAACCAAGCTGGTACAAAATGTCGAACGGGTGATCCGCCATGGACTCACCCCAGGCCTGAATCGCTCCGGTCTGCAGGTTGCTGCTTGGCGACAGCTCCAACGGAATCTCGCGGTCGAAGACCCAGCGGGCCACCGGACCGAGAACCACGAAGTCGGCGTCGCCCTCTTCGGCGGTGAGCAGAATGTCCTCGGCGATGCGAACACCGTGACCCAGGCGCAGCGCGCGGCCGGAAACAATGGCGTCCTTGATGCTGTCGATTCCATCGGCCTCACCGGCGTGAACGGTCACCGGCATCATCTCCGATGCGAGGTAATCGAAGGCAAGCTTGTGGCGGCTAGGTGGGAACCCGGCCTCTGCGCCGGCGATGTCGAATCCGACCACTCCGTTTTCGCGGTGGCGAACTGCAAGCTCGGCGATCTCGAGGCCGCGGTCGTTGTGACGCATTGCGGTAACCAGCTGACCGGTGGCGATGAAGCCACCCTGCTGGGCAACTCGCTCGACACCCTCCTCAAGTCCGTCCTGAACCGCCTCAACAACCTCATCCAGGGTGAGTCCACCCTTGAGGTGCTGCTCCGGAGCCCAGCGAACCTCGCCGTAAATTACGCCGTCGTTAGCCAGGTCGAGCACGAACTCGCGGGCAATGCGCTGGAGCCCCTCGCGGGTCTGCATCACGGCGATGGTGTGGTCGAAGGTCTCCAGGTAGCGTGGCAGCGAACCGGAGTTGGCGGCCTCGTAGAACCACTCGGCTAAGTCGGCGGCGTTGTCAGCCGGCAGCGCGTGGCCAATCTCGGCGGCCAGGTCGATGATGGTCTGCGGGCGAAGGCCACCGTCCAGATGGTCGTGCAGCGAGATCTTTGGCAGCTGGCGGATGTTGAAGGTTGCCATGGCTAGAGCCTTTCGAGAATGATTCGACGCTCCTGAGGAGCCGAGTTACCGTATTCGATGCCACCGTCTAGAGCCTGCTCGGCGCGCTCGAAGCGCTCGGGTTCATCGGTGAACATTGTAAGCAGCGGTTGGCCTGCCACTACCCTATCGCCCTGCTGGGCGTGCAGCTGAATGCCGGCGCCAAACTGCACGGCGTCTTCCTTGCGGGCACGTCCGGCACCAAGGCGCCACGATGCGATTCCCACGGCCAGAGCATCTAGCTTGGTGAGGTGACCGGTCTGGGTTGCAAGGATGGTGTGACTCTCGCGGGCAACCGGAAGCTTGGCATCAGGGTCTCCACCCTGAGCAGCAATCATCTGGCGCCACTTGTCCATTGCTCGCCCATCGCGAAGGGCGGCCGCTGGGTCGGCATCGGTGATGCCGGAAAGCTTGAGCATTTCACGCGCCAGCTCAACCGTGATCTCAACCACATCTGCCGGACCGCCGCCTGCGAGAACCTCAAGGCTCTCCTCAACCTCTAGGGCATTTCCCATCTTGAGGCCGAGCGGGGTGGACATGTCGGTGAGCAGAGCCGAGGTCTTCACGCCGGAGTCGTTTCCGAGGTCAACCATTACCTGAGCTAGCTCGCGGGCGCGGTCCAAAGTCTTCATGAAGGCGCCGGAACCAACCTTGACATCGAGCACCAGGCTGCCGGTTCCCTCGGCAATCTTCTTGCTCATGATGCTGGAGGCAATGAGCGGAATGGCCTCTACCGTTCCGGTCACATCGCGTAGGGCGTAGAGCTTGCGGTCCGCCGGGGCCAGGCCCGAGCCGGCGGCACAGATGACTGCGCCGACCTCTGCCAGCTGCTTGTGCATCTCGGCATTGCTGATTGAGGCGCGCCAACCCGGGATGGACTCGAGCTTGTCGAGAGTGCCTCCGGTGTGGCCCAGGCCGCGGCCGGAGAGCTGAGGAACCGCTACTCCGAAGCTGGCTACCAGCGGGACAAGCGGAAGCGTGATCTTGTCGCCAACGCCACCGGTTGAGTGCTTGTCCGCGGTTGGTGCGGCCAGCGACGAGAAGTCCAAGCGCTCCCCCGAGCGAATCATTGCTGCCGTGAGGTCGCGGATCTCGCGACGGTTCATTCCGTTCAGCAGGATCGCCATGGCCATGGCAGACATCTGCTCGTCGGCAACCACACCCGAGGTGTAGTTGGCGATGAGCCAGTCGATGGCATCGGTGGAGAGTTCGCCGCGCTCGCGCTTGGCAATGATTAGTTCAACCGCTGAGAAGTCAGCCATTCTTGTGCTCCTCTAGCTGGGCTGGTCCGAAGGCGTCGGGAAGCACATCGGTGATGTCTTTGATGCCCGAAACGGTTAGCAACTTCATGCCGGGAGCGGAGTGCTCAAAGAGCAGCTGGCGGCAGCGGCCGCAGGGCATGAGAGTGTTTCCGTTGCCGTCTACGCAGGCGAAGTAGGCCAGCTTGCCACCGCCCTGGCGGAAGAGATCGCTTACCAGAGAGCACTCGGCACAGAGGGTCATGCCGTAGGAGGCGTTCTCGATGTTGCAGCCGGTGACCAGGCGGCCATCGGTGGTTAGCGCCGCCGCCCCAACCGGGAAACCCGAGTAACTCGAGTAGGAGTTGGCGCGAGCCGAAACTGCGGCTGCCTTGAGGGCATCCCAATCAACAGACATAGGGGTTCCTTATTTGAGATACGGTTTGCCGTCGGCCGCGGGGGCAACCACGCGACCAACCAGGCCGGCCACCGCAACCACGGTCAGCACGTACGGAAGCATCAGCAGGAACTCGCTCGGCACGCTGCTGCCAATGATGGCCAGGCCGAACTGCAGGTTCTCACTGAAGCCAAAGAGCAGAGCTGCAACCGCCGCGTAGATGGGGTTCCAGCGGCCGAAGATGAGCGCCGCCAATGCGATGTAACCGGCACCGTTGGTCATCTCCTTACCAAAGGCTCCAACCTGACCCAGGGTGAAGAAAGCTCCGCCCAATCCGGCCAGGGCACCACCGATGATGACGGCGACGTATCGAGTGCGGAACACCTTGATGCCCACGGTGTCGGCCGCCTTTGGATACTCGCCAACCGCGCGCAGGCGCAGGCCCCAGCGGGTCTTGAAGAGCGCGGTCCAGACCACCGCAACCGCCACGTACATGAGGTAGACGATTGGGGTCTGGCTGAAGAGGACCGGACCCAGCACCGGAATCTGCGAGAGCAGCGGCACCGAGAAGGTGTCGAAACGAGGTGGCGAGTTGAAGGTTGCCAGGTCGTTCATCAGGGTGCTGAAGAGGAAGTTGGTGAGACCAACCACCAGCACGTTGAGAACCACACCCACGATGATTTGATCCACCAGGTACTTGATTGCGAACACAGCCAAAACCGCGGCGACCAGGGCGCCGGCAATTGCCGCAACGATGAGGCCAACCCAGACCGAGTTGGTGAGCGATGCCACCAGCGCCGAGGTGAAGGCGCCGGCGAGCAGCTGACCCTCGATGGCGATATTGACCACGCCGGACCGCTCACTCAGCACACCGGCGAGGCTGCCGAAGATAAGTGGAACTGCGAGCGCCAGCGAACCAGCTAGTAGAGCGGTGAAGGTGAGAGTCTTACCCGCGTAGAGGAACACCAGGGTG
>JAGWUG010000100.1 GCA_028868555.1 Actinomycetales bacterium
CGCCCCCCTCTCGGAATCGAATCGTGAAAATGGCGACCCCGCCCAAAAACCAGAAATAGTTGGCACTCAGCTGCACCAGGGGTTGCAGAGTCAGGAGCATCGGAGTGTTTGCAGGCCAGACGGGCTGGTAGCTCAGGATGGCAAATGGCAGGAGCGCGGCCGCAACCAAGATTTGGCTTCGTAGAAAGTTGCGGGTGCCGTAATAGGTAAGGGCGGCCAGCAGGTAAAACATGAGTTCAACCGAAAGCGACCACAGCACTCCGGTTGTGTAGTTGGGGGCGAAGACTCCGCCGCTAAGGCCGGTAAGTACCGCTGGGTTAATCAGGGTGAGCGACCAAAGCAGATCAAATGGGCGATTGGAGCTGGCCTCAAAGCCCGGTGCGAACTGGAGCATCAGCCAAATCAGGGGAAGGGCCAGCAACAGTGCCGGCCAGAGTCGGATTACTCGCTTTAGGCCAAACTCACGCCAGGTTTTGGCTTTGGTAAGCGTGAGCGAAATCACAAAGCCAGAGATTAGAAAGAAGAGTTCAACGCCAAGGCGCCCCTGGTTGAGAAGCGGAGCCAGTGGCTCAAAGAAGCTGCCGTACGGGTAGAGGATCGTTGGGGATTGGGCCGTAGCGAGATAGCGCGTGGTGAAGTGAAATGCGGCCACCATAAAAATGGCAATGCCACGAAGGGCCTGAACCCCTGCAATTTTTGAACTCATGATTCCCCCACCCGCAACCAGCCTAAGACAGGGGCATCGCTGGCACAGTAAACTTGTACGGTACCCACAAGGTACAAGCCGACTTGGCGCAATTGGCAGCGCACTGCACTTGTAATGCGGGGGTTAAGGGTTCGAGTCCCTTAGTCGGCTCAGATTTGGCTCAAGCGCCGCCCTGCCCTAGGCCTCAGGCGTAAAAGTAATACTCACCGAGTTGATGCAGTAACGATCACCGGTTGGAGTCTGCGGGGCATCCTCAAATACGTGGCCCAGGTGCGAGCCGCAGTTGGCACACAAAACCTCAGTGCGAACCATTCCGTGGCTTCGGTCTTCCTTCAAAACAACTGCGTGATCGGCCTGCGGCTCATAGAACGATGGCCAGCCGCAGTGGGAGTCAAATTTGGTTTCGCTCTTGAAGAGGAACGCGCCACAACCGCGGCAGCGGAACTCGCCCTCCCGCTTTTCCTCCAGCAGCTCGCCGGTGTAGGCGCGCTCAGTTCCCGCCATACGCAGCACGTGGTACTCAAACTCGCTCAGTTCCTCGCGCCATTCGGCATCCGACTTAGAAACGGGGAAGTCCATAGCAATCTCCAGAGCCTAGAATTGTCCTGCCGGCACCGATGCGCGCCGCACCTATATAAAAGCAGGAAAAATGGCCAAGAACTTCCCACCCGACGAGTTTGACTCCGTCACGGGCGTGGGAGGCCGCCACCGCGCCAAGCGCACTGTTGCCAGCCGCCTCATTTCCTTCTCGCGTTATGCCGCAGTCACTCTGGTTTTGGCCGGGTCGGGCATCGTTGCCTTAAATGTTGCAAGTGGTTCCACCTCTTTCACCGATGCGCTTTCCGGCAACGCTGGGCAGTCTGGCTTCAACGCCAACGGCATGGCGGTAACCGTGATTGATGCCACCGATAAGAGTGGTCTGGCCAGCAAGGTGGCCAAGAATCTGTTCGAGGCCGGCTGGAATGTGATCACCGCAACCAACTACAGCCTGCTTCCAAAACTTTCGGCAATTCAGGCCAATCCCGCGCCAACAGCGGCTCCTACGGCCACTCCAGGTGCCACAACACCGGCGATCGGTAACAAGACCGTGGTCTATGTGACCTCTGCATCGGCTCAGAGTGCAGCTCAGGATTTGCTGCGCACCCTCGGCAGCTACTCGGTGGTTCAGGCCAATACCTATGCCGATCCGATCACGATTGTTCTTGGAAACGATTACAAATAAACGAACATCTTCGCTGTTCGATTAGTAACAATCCAATAACCATACGGAAATTGCTTCGGTAAACGCTTGAAATACCCCCGCTTGTTAGGGCTAAACTTCGACTAGTCGGAAAAGCGTCTGCTTCATGCTGCGCCGTTAGTAACGAAAGTTGCTAAACGACCCGAATCGAGGACCTCTCGATGGAACACGCAGTAACAGGAGCAACAAATGGCACAAGGAACCGTAAAGTGGTTCAACTCTGAAAAGGGTTTTGGATTCATCACTCAGGATGGCGGTGCTGACGTATTCGTTCACTACTCCGCTATTCAGACCGAGGGCTACCGCGAGCTGAAGGAAAACCAGCGCGTAGAGTTCGACGTAAAGACCGGCGACAAGGGCCCACAGGCCGACAACGTTCAGGTTCTTTAATCCCAAGGGATTAAAGAAGGTTCAGGTTCTTTAGTCGCTAGCGACTAGAGAATCCCTAATCTTCAACTGAAACCCCCTCTTCGGAGGGGGTTTTTGCTTTGCCGGGATCTTTTGTGGCGGCAAGCGGCATCGGTGTTTGCACTCTAGGGGCGAGAGTGCCAAAATGGATTAGCACTCGCAACACGTGAGTGCCAAAAGAATGTACTTAAACCACACGGGAGAAACCCAAAATGGCAAAAATCATCACTTTCGATGAAGAGGCACGCCGCGGTCTAGAGCGCGGTCTGAACATCCTGGCCGACACCGTCAAGGTGACCCTGGGCCCACGCGGACGCAATGTTGTCCTGGAGAAGAAGTGGGGCGCTCCTACCATCACCAACGATGGTGTGTCGATCGCCAAGGAAATCGAGCTGGAAGACCCGATGGAGCGCATCGGTGCCGAGCTCGTAAAGGAAGTTGCCAAGAAGACTGACGACGTTGCCGGTGACGGAACCACCACCGCAACCGTTCTGGCTCAGGCACTGGTACGCGAGGGTCTGCGCAACGTTGCAGCTGGCGCCGACCCAATCAGCCTGAAGCGTGGCATTGACAAGGCAACCGCCGCTGTCATCGAGCAGCTGCTCGCCGACGCCAAGCCAGTTGAGACCAAGGAGCAGATTGCTGCAACCGCAAGCATCTCTGCCGGTGACTCGGTTATTGGTGACATCATCGCCGAGGCAATCGACAAGGTTGGCCGCGAGGGCGTTGTAACCGTTGAGGAGAGCAACACCTTTGGTATTGACCTTCAGCTCACCGAGGGTATGCGCTTCGACAAGGGCTACCTGAGCGCCTACATGGTCACCGACCCAGAGCGTCAGGAAGCAGTCCTCGAGGACGCTTACGTACTCATCACCAGCAGCAAGGTCAGCAACATCAAGGACCTCCTGCCTGTGGTTGACAAGGTCATCCAGGCTGGAAAGCCACTGCTGATCATCGCCGAGGACATCGAGGGCGAGGCTCTGGCCACCCTGATCGTCAACAAGATGCGCGGAATCTTCAAGTCGGTTGCCGTCAAGGCTCCTGGCTTCGGTGACCGTCGCAAGGCAATGCTGCAGGACATCGCCATCCTCACCGGTGGTCAGGTCATCAGCGAAGAGGTTGGCCTCAAGCTTGAGAACACCACCCTCGACCTGCTGGGCCGTGCCCGCAAGGTAGTAATCACCAAGGACGAGACCACCATCGTTGAGGGTGCTGGCGACCAGGCTCAGATCTCTGGCCGCGTTGAGCAGATCCGTCGTGAGATGGCTGCCACCGACAGCGACTACGACCGCGAGAAGCTGCAGGAGCGTCTGGCCAAGCTTGCCGGCGGTGTTGCAGTTATCAAGGCTGGAGCAGCTACCGAGGTTGAGCTGAAGGAGCGCAAGCACCGCATTGAGGACGCAGTCCGCAACGCCAAGGCTGCTGTTGAAGAGGGCATCGTTGCAGGTGGTGGTGTTGCACTGCTGCAGGCAGGCAAGGCCGCATTCGCCAAGCTCGAGCTCAAGGGCGACGAGGCCACTGGTGCCAACATCGTTCGCGTAGCCATCTCGGCTCCACTGAAGCAGATCGCAATCAACGCAGGCATGGAGCCAGGCGTTGTAGCCGACAAGGTTGCAAACCTGCCTTCCGGTCACGGCCTCAACGCCGCAACCGGCGAGTACGTTGACCTGCTGGCTAGCGGCATCATGGACCCAGTGAAGGTAACCCGTTCGGCACTGCTGAACGCGGCTTCCATCGCCGGTCTGTTCCTCACCACCGAGGCAGTTGTAGCCGACAAGCCTGAGCCTGTCTCGGCTATGCCAGCTGCTCCTGGCGGAGGCATGGACTTCTAAGAAGTTACAAAAAACCGCGGGTGCTCGATTGAGCACCCGCGGTTTGCTTTAACCGGGTCTGTGGAGGACTAGCTGAGGAAGAGGCGCTGGTTGGCTGCCTCGATGTCGCTGTACTGACGAGCCGCCAGAGCAAGCGCCTGGCCAATCTC
>JAGWUG010000101.1 GCA_028868555.1 Actinomycetales bacterium
GATGCTCAACCACAACTACATCGGCACCGAGCACATCCTGCTCGGTCTGATCCACGAGGGCGAAGGCGTTGCCGCCAAGGCACTCGAGTCGCTGGGCATTTCGCTCGAGTCGGTGCGCGAGCAGGTTCAGGAGATCATCGGTCAGGGCCAGCAGGCTCCAACCGGTCACATTCCCTTCACCCCACGTGCAAAGAAGGTGCTCGAGCTTTCGCTCCGCGAGGCCCTTCAGCTGGGTCACTCCTACATCGGCACCGAGCACCTGCTGCTCGGCCTGATTCGCGAGGGCGAGGGCGTTGCCGCTCAGGTTCTCACAAAGCTCGGCGCGGACACCAACCGCGTCCGCCAGCAGGTCATCCAGCTGCTCTCTGGCTTCCAGGGCAAGGAGACCGTTGGCGTTGGTGCCAACAACAACGAGGCCCCTCAGAAGGGTTCCCAGATTCTCGACCAGTTCGGTCGCAACCTCACCCAGGCGGCCGCCGAGGGCAAGCTCGACCCAGTGATTGGTCGCGAACGCGAGATCGAGCGCGTCATGCAGATTCTTTCCCGCCGCAGCAAGAACAACCCTGTGCTCATCGGTGAGCCTGGTGTTGGTAAGACTGCTGTGGTTGAAGGCCTGGCTCAGGCCATCGTTTCGGGCAACGTTCCTGAGACACTCAAGGGCAAGCAGCTTTACACCCTCGATCTCGGCGCGCTCATCGCCGGTAGCCGCTACCGTGGTGACTTCGAGGAGCGCCTGAAGAAGGTCACCAAGGAGATCCGCACCCGCGGCGACATCATCACCTTCATCGACGAGATTCACTCGCTGGTTGGTGCCGGTGCAGCTGAGGGTGCAATCGATGCAGCCTCCATCCTGAAGCCACTGCTGGCGCGAGGCGAGCTGCAGACCATCGGTGCCACCACCCTGGACGAGTTCCGCAAGTACTTTGAGAAGGATGCCGCGCTGGAGCGCCGCTTCCAGTCGGTTCTGGTCAACGAGCCAAGCATCCCTCACGCCATCAACATCCTCAAGGGTCTGCGCGACCGCTATGAGGCACACCACAAGGTTTCCATCACCGATGGCGCACTCGTCGCCGCGGTGAACCTGGCCGACCGCTACATTCAGGACCGCCACCTGCCAGACAAGGCAATCGACCTGATTGACGAGGCCGGTGCCCGTGTTCGCCTGTCCATCCTCTCTTCGCCTCCTGAGCTGCGTGCCATCGAGGAGAAGATTGTTGCCGTCCGTGTGGACAAAGAAAAGGCAATCGAGAACCAGGACTTCGAACTGGCCGCCAAGAAGCGCGACGAGGAGAAGACCCTCAACGGCGAGCGTGCTCAGCTGGAGAAGGAGCTCCGCAAGGGCAACTCCCGTGAGCAGGGCATCGTTGACGAAGGCCTGATTGCAGAAGTTCTGGCACAGGCCACCGGCATCCCAGTATTCAAGCTGACCGAAGAGGAGCAGGCTCGCCTGATCTTCATGGAGCAGGAACTGCACCGTCGCGTCATCGGTCAGGAAGACGCCATCTCGGCCCTGTCCAAGACCATTCGCCGTCAGCGTGCCGGCCTGAAGGATCCAAAGCGTCCATCCGGTTCGTTCATCTTCGCCGGTCCTACCGGTGTTGGTAAGACCGAGCTCGCCAAGGCGCTCGCCGAGTTCCTATTCGACGACGAAGGCGCTCTCATCAGCCTCGACATGAGCGAGTACAGCGAGAAGCACACCGTCAGCCGTCTGTTCGGTGCTCCTCCAGGATTCGTTGGCTTCGAGGAGGGCGGACAGCTCACCGAGAAGGTTCGCCGCAAGCCATTCAGCGTGGTTCTGTTTGACGAGATCGAGAAGGCCCACCCGGACATCTTCAACTCGCTGCTGCAGATCCTCGAAGAGGGTCGCCTCACCGATGGTCAGGGACGCGTTGTTGACTTCAAGAACACCGTGATCATCATGACCACCAACCTGGGTACTCGCGACATCGCTCGCGGTGCACTCGGCTTCTCGCTCGAGGGCAACAGCCAGAACGACTACGACCTGATGCGCGGCAAGGTGAACGAGGAGCTGAAGCGTCACTTCAAGCCTGAGTTCCTCAACCGCGTTGACGACACCATCGTCTTCCCACAGCTGAACAAGGTGGAGCTGCGTCAGATCGTTGACCTGTTCATCAAGAAGCTCGCTGAGCGTCTCGAGGACCGCGACATGACCATCGAGCTCACCGATGCAGCCAAGGAGAAGCTGATCGAGATCGGCTTCGATCCTGCACTGGGTGCCCGACCACTGCGTCGTGCGGTTCAGCGTGAGATCGAGGACAAGCTGTCGGAGAAGATTCTCCACGGTGAACTCGCTTCCGCTACTCACGTCTACGTTGACCTGGTTGCCGGTGAGTTCGTATTCACCGCTAACCCTCGAGTACACGAGAGCGTCGGCGCCTAGGTACGCAAGGCCTGCTTCGCCCGGCCGCAAGAGTTGGACAAGACGGAGGTCATCGGCATTGCCGGTGGCCTCCGTTACCATTTACCTATGACTTCCGCTGGCTTCACCATTCGCCCAGCCCACACCAATGACGTGCGGGCCATTGCGGCAATTCGCCAGCCACTCGAAGACGACAACGGCGGCGCCAAGAAGCTACTCCACCACGATCTCGTGGGTCTCTATGAGAAGGTTCAGGAGTTCTTGGTTGCCGAGGATCTCGACGGAAACGTCATTGGTGCCGGTGCGCTTCACGTGATGTGGGAGGACCTCGCGGAGGTTCGCTCGCTGGTGGTTTCGGAAGCCGCCCGCGGCAGGGGAGTGGGTCACGCCATCGTGGCAGCCCTGTTGGACCACGCGGCATCGCTGGGAATTAAGCGCGTCTTCTGTCTGACCTTTGAGGTTGATTTCTTCAAGAAGCACGGCTTTGAGCCAATCTCAGATGTGCCGGTAGATGAGGCCACCTACGCAGAGATGGTGCGCTCCACCGATGACGGTGTTGCCGAGTTCTTGGACTTGGCTCGTGTGAAGCAGAACACTCTGGGCAACACACGCATGCTCCGAGTGCTCTAGTTCACGGCTACCTGGCCTCGGGCTAGTTAGATTTGAAACATGCCAGCACCACAACAGCCATCGCAACGTACCTTCTGGATTCGTCGAGTCATCGTGCTCGCCATTTTGGTGGGAATCATCTGGGGCCTAGTGGCCCTGGTCTCCGGTGTGGTCAACACCGTTGGCGGTTGGTTTGGCGGCAGTAAGCCTGCGGCAACAGCATCTGCACCGGCGGGCGCAAAGTCAGCCACCGATGCCAGTGGCAAGACCTACACCACCTGTATGCCGGTTGGAATTTCGGTCTCCGCCGTGGTTGGCGATGGCAGCAAGCCGTTGAGCATCTTCCCCGCCGCCAGCAACCCTCGTTTCTGGTTCACTGTGACTAACACCAGCCAGAAGCCTTGCTACTTCAATGTGGGAACTGCGGCACAGAACTTCCAGGTCACCAGTGGTTCCGAGGTTATCTGGACTAACACCCAGTGCACCGCGGCAACCAGCAACTACCGCATGCTGCTGCAGCCAGGTGTGGCCACCAATGCCAACCCGATTGTTTGGGAGCGCGTGCGCTCCAGCGCGAGTGGCTGTGACGCGGCTTCAGGTCAGACCAAGGCCACCGGCGCAGGTGCCAGCTACCACCTGCAGGTCACGCTCAACGGCGTGAAGTCGCAGGACGTTCAGTTCATCCTGAACTAGCTGAGTTCGCGGTTTATGCTGGCTTGGCGAAGCGAGCCAATTACCAATTGAGACCCAAGGCCAGCGCAGCCTTCAGGTCTCCCACTTCGGCGTCCACCGAGCGAATGAACCCGAGGCGACTAGCCTCGGTTGAACGCTGCTTGGAGCTGCTCACCTTGCGCACCTCGCCGGCCAGTGAGATCTCGCCGTAGGCAACCAGGTTGTGCGCGATTGGCTTGTCTTGCATGGCCGAGGCAACCGCCAGGGCGATGGCTAGGTCGGCAGCAGGTTCGGTGATCTTGACTCCACCAACCGTGGAAACGTAGACGTCGTGTTCGCCAAGGCGAAGCCCTGCGCGGCGCTCCAGAACTGCCAGCAGCATGTTGACGCGACTGTTGTCCAGTCCGTTGGTTACACGCCGTGGCTGAGGTGCACCGGTCTTTACCACCAGCGCCTGAATCTCAACGATCAGCGGGCGCTTACCTTCCATGGTCACGGTGACGCAGGTTCCGGAAACCGGAAGGTCACCACGGCTCAGGAACAGCCCGGACGGGTCGGTGACCTCGGCGATGCCCTCGCCGGTCATCTCAAAGCAGCCCACTTCATCGGTGGG
>JAGWUG010000102.1 GCA_028868555.1 Actinomycetales bacterium
GACACTGCAAATCCGTTTGGCAAAGATGGGATTGGAAAACCCACTGCCCTGATGATGACTGCGAACTTGAGGAAGCGGAGATAAATGGCAGGCCCGTCACTGGATTCCCGCCGCCGGTAAATACAATTCCCATCCATGCACGGTATGGATCAGGGGGAGGCAATTGGCCACCCGGCCAACCAGGATCATCCAAAACAAATTGCCTTTTATCAACCGGAATTGGGTTCCCGTCATCAACTCCATGTGCCGGAGCTGCCGCAAGTGCAAACACAAAATTCAGGACAATGAGCAGGGCGGTTCCCGCTACTTGGCTTTTGGAAATGCGCATTTGTTCCCCCTATGGCGTAAATATCACCACGAGAAGCGCCTGGGAACTACAGGTTTTGGTCCTTATGGGCCAAGATTGCCCGGTCATATATTTCAATGCTCTTCTTGTAGAGCTCGCTCTGGAACATCTCGCCTCGCAGGTCAATGTGCTTGCCGTTGCCGGCCGCTAGGTCGGCGTAGGCCTGCGCAATCGTCTTCGCCAACTCTGACACCTCCTGGGTGGGTCCGCTGTTGGCTACGCGCCAGTAAGAGTCGGCCGGCAAGTCGTCGGCAATATTCCAGTCGCATAGCACGGCCGGGGTGCCCACCACGCCAGCCTCATAGACGGTCATTCCCTGGGTTTCAAACCCCACCGATGTCTGAATCAGCGCATCCGCCTGAGCCAGCTGCTTCAGCATCTCCTCGTGGGATACGCGACCCACGATATTGACGCGATCGGCCAGTCCGTTTTGGGTAATGAAGTCGCGGGCCTTGCCCTCGAGCGGGCCGTTGCCAAAGATCTTCACCTTGGCCGGAACATTTGCCTGACGGAAGGCCTGCAGGAACTCCATCATGCGCTTCTCATGGCTGAAGCGGCCACTCCAGGCGAAGGTCACGTCGTGACTTGTTGACTGTGGCGCCCGATTCAAATCCCCAAGAATTCCCTCGAGTGCCGCGTCATCAACGCCGGTTGGAACAACCTCAAGGTGGGCTGCGACCGACATCTCGCGCGCCAGGCGGGCGAAGTGGCCGGAGGGGGCGATGACGGCTGAGGAACGCGAGCTGATCTGGCGCAGGTACTTCCAGCCGTTGACCGACCCCTGCCAGGGGCGGCCGTCAACCCAGCGGCCAAAGCTTTCGCTATGCAGCCAGAACAGGAAGCGGGCACCAAAGATGCCAACCACCTTGCTGGCGCCAATGATCAGGTTGGTGTGCAGGGTGTTTACCAGTGGCAGGTTCTCGCGCACTGCGTACCCGGTGCCTAGTAGAGCACCCCACCAGTCGGCCTGAACGTGCACAACGTCCACAGGCTCACCTATGGCCTTGATCTCATCCACAATCTGGCGATAGGCGGCGGTTAGGCGGGCGTTGGCGTTGTACTCGCGGTTGAGGGTGAGCGGAAACGACGGGTAGATGATTTGACCTGGTTTGGATCGCTTGCCAAACCTGCTGGCTGGAGCGGCAACGGTCACGCGGTGGCCGGCTCGCTCAAGGTATTTCTGCTGCAGCAAGACGCTGGCCTGAACTCCCCCCAGGGACGCAGGATTCTGGTCCAGAAAGATCAGGATGTGCATAGGAGCAACTATATCGGTGCTGGCTTAAACCACCGATGCGGCGGGCGGTAAGGCCGACCCAGGGCCTCAGTTTGCCGCTTCTTTGTGAGCCACCGCAGGTTTGTTTGTGAGAAATGTGTGAGTTTAGGGGTTTTCCCTCACATTTTGGCTGCAACCCCTAGAAATCTGCGGTTATCACTACGAAAATTGCCACATGTTCGAATATGAATACACAGGGGATGCCCTCCACAACCTCGGTGCCAGTGCACCGGTGGTGGAGCATGCACCAAGCGACCTAGGTCTCACCGCTACCGGAGCCCACGGCATTAGTGCCGGAGCCGGCATCGGAGCCACTCACGCAGCCGCCGCCTTCGGTGGCAAGGCCTTCGTTACCCTCGCGGGTACGGCCACACTGGCATCGGGTGTTGCCTTTGGAGGCAACGTGGTTGCACCGGCGCTTGGCCATGTTGCCCAGACCGTTCAAGCTGCTGCCGCAGCCGAGCTCGTACCAGAAGGTGGTTCCATCACCGCAGATGGTGCCATTCTTGACGCCACCGGAACCGTGGTTGGCCAGGCGCCTGCAATCGCTGTTGACCCAATCAACCTTGTTGCCTCCGCCTTCCACAGTGTGGTGGCAACCGTCGCCCCAGACCTCGCAGAATCTCTGGTTCCAACCGCCAACCCCACCGATGCACCTCTGGCGCTGGGCACTGCCGAGCCTTCGGCTAGTCCATCTGGTTCGGCATCGGCCTCGCCAAGTGCCTCTCCAACCAAGGACCCTGTGAAGGAAGCCGCTGGCGCACTTCTGGCCCTGCCGGCTCTCGACTTTGGAACCACTACCACCGCCACCACCGCTGCCTCGGGCAATGGCGGCACTTCAGCTGGAGTTCACGGTGCCGCGGGTGCGGCTGCGGGGTCAGCCGCTGGAAACACTTCCACTGCAACTACTGCAGCAGGAACCCAAGCAGGAACCGGATCGTCTATCGGAGGTAAGGTTTCGGCTGGCGCATCTGCTGCAGCAGGGCATTCTGCCGGTTCCACTACAAGCGCAACTCAAGCAGCTGGAGGTAGCGCAACAGCTAGTGGTGGTTCAACTCAGCGCGCTTCTAGCGAGAGTGCCAAGCATGCCGCCGAACAGCAGCGTGAGCAGGCGCAGCATGCGGCAGAGCAGCAGCGTGAACACTCAGGCGAGCACGAGGGTGGGGACGACTAACCCGCCTAGTTAACTAGATCTGCCACCGAGTTCAATATCTCGGTTGGGCGGAACGGGTAGCGCTCAATCTCGGCCTGGTCACTGATTCCGGTGAGTACCAGCACGGTGTGTAGACCGGCTTCAATTCCTGCAACCACATCGGTGTCCATGCGGTCACCAATCATGCCTGTGCTCTCCGAGTGGGCCTTGATTTTGTTCATGGCGCTGCGGAACATCATTGGGTTTGGCTTGCCCACAATGTATGGGTCGCGGCCGGTGGCCTTGGTGATGAGTGCGGCAACCGAACCGGTGGCCGGGAGCACGCCTTCTTGCGAAGGGCCGGTGGCATCTGGGTTGGTGGCAATGAAGCGGGCGCCACCGAGGATGAGGCGGATTGCCTTGGTGAGGTTTTCAAAGCTGAAGTTGCGGGTCTCGCCGAGCACCACGTAGTCCGGGTCTTGGTCGGTCATGACGTAGCCAATTTCGTGTAGCGCGGTGGTCATGCCAGATTCACCGATGACGTAGGCGGTGCCGTTTGGCTTCTGCTTCTTGAGGAAGGCTGCGGTGGCTAGGGCCGAGGTCCAGATTCGGTCTTCTGGCACGTTGAGGCCGCCGGCCTGGAGGCGGGCTGCGAGGTCGCGCGGGGTGTAGATGCTGTTGTTGGTGAGCACCAGGAAGGGGGTGTCACTGTCGATCCACTGCTGAATGAGCTCCGCGGCTCCTGGGATGGCGTGGCCCTCGTGTACCAGGACTCCATCCATGTCGGTCAGCCATGCGGTGATGTTGCTTCTATCTGCCATGGGGTTAAGCCTAGCGAGGGCGGGTTGTGGGCGCACCCGCGCCGTGCGGCCCGCGGCCCAGCCCTTCAGGCCCGTAGGCTTAACGAGTGAATAACGCCGAGAATCCTTCACCCGAGCTCACCACTTGGGGCGTTGGACCTTGGCAGGGGGAGTGGCCGCTCAATGCCGACGGCAACCTCGACCCGGTGCTCGATCCGGAGCTTTTGACCGGCGGCGATTCCCGAAACGTGCTGGACAAGTATCGCTACTGGAAGATGGAGGCGATTGTCGCCGACCTCGACCTCAAGCGTCACAAGTTCCACGTGGCTATTGAGAACTGGCAGCACGACCTAAACATTGGCTCCATTGTACGTACCGCAAACGCATTCCTGGCGGCAGAGGTGCACATCATCGGCAACAAGCGCTGGAACCGTCGCGGCGCCATGGTCACCGACCGCTACCAGCACGTGCGTCACCACCCAACGGTTGAAGATTTCGTTGCCTGGACCCGAACGGGTTCGTCGGACGGCGCCGCGTTGCCAATCATCGCCATCGACAATGTTCCCGGCTGTCAGCAGATTGAGCGTTACACCCTGCCAGAAGAATGCGTGTTGCTGTTTGGTCAGGAGGGCCCCGGCCTCTCCGATGCAGCCATCGCGGCTTCCGAAGCAGTGTTGGAAATCACCCAGTTTGGTTCCACCCG
>JAGWUG010000103.1 GCA_028868555.1 Actinomycetales bacterium
CAAGGCCTACGGTGGCGCTTACATCGTTATGGGTTCCAAGCAGCTCGGTGCCGACATCAACCTGGCCTGGCCTACCGCCGAGATCGCCGTCATGGGTGGTCAGGGTGCCGTCAACATTCTCTTCCGCGACAAGATCAAGGAAGCCGAAGCATCCGGTGCAGATGTAAACGCGGTTCGCGCCAAGCTCGCCGCCGAGTACACCTACAACGTGGCTAGTCCGTTCCTTGCTGCCGAGCGTGGCGAACTGGATGGCATCATCGAGCCATCGGCAACCCGCATTTCGGTAATCAAGGCGCTGCGTGCACTGCGAACCAAGCGCTCCACTATGCCACCGAAGAAGCACGGAAACATTCCGCTTTAGGCCGGCAAATCATGTCTGAAAACCTGAGCAATCCCCACCTGAAGGTGGTGTCCGGAAACCCAACCCCAGAGGAACTGGCGGTTGTGGTTGCCGTGCTTCAGGCTGCCGCTGCTCAGCAGGCCGCAAACGCTGCCAACAACACCTCGAAGCGCCTATCCAACTGGCACCGCAACCCGGGCGTTCTTCGCGGTGCGGTCAACCCTGGCCACGGTCAGTGGGGCGCATCGGTGAGGCGTGGATTGCACTAGGCTCAAAGCCACCTATATCCACTAACCCCGGAGGGCACGCAATGTCGCGTAAACCAACCGCAATCGATCAAATCGCCGACTCTTATCTCGACTGGATGGTCGCTGAGAGCCCCTCTTACGCCACGTACATTGGCCGACCGGGCGGCGAAGACAAGCTGGATGATGAGTCACCGGCAGCGGCAGCCAAGAGCAATGCCAAGGCAGCCGAAGTGCTGCGCCAGCTGGCAGCCGCCGATGCAGTAGATGACACCGACCGCGTCACCAAAGACGCCATGCAGCGCACCCTGCAGCTTGACATTGACACCTACGATGCCGGACTATGGCGCCGCAACCTCAATGTGATTGCCTCGCCAGCGCAGGGCATCCGTGACATCTTCGACCTCTCCCCTACCGCCACCGAGCAGGACTGGGTTCACCTGGTTGGCCGTAGCAACGCGGTTGAAGGCGCTATCGATGGCTACATCGAGACTTTGCGCGAGGGAATCAAGGCAAACGACACTCCTGCCAAGCGTCAGGTCACCTGGGTTCTCAACGAGTCCCGCAAGCTGGCCTCGGCCGATGGATTCTTCCACACCTTTGCTGCCGGAGCGAAGACCGCTTCGGGCGAGCTGCCTGCAGCCCTGAAGGCCGACCTCGAGCGAGCCGCCAACAGCGCCTCCGATGCCTACGGCAAGCTGGCGGCATTCCTGGAGAACGAACTGCTTCCAGTTGCGACTGCCGAGGACGCCATTGGCCGCGAGCGCTATGCGCTGCTCAGCCAGGCCTTCGTGGGCGCCAAGCTCGACCTGGATGAGACCTACGAGTGGGGCAAGGAAGAACTAGCCCGCATCGTGGCAGAACAGGAAGCTGTTGCTAAGGAGATCAAGCCTGGTGCCACCATCCGCGAGGCCATGGACCACCTGAACAGCGACCCAAAGCGCAAGCTTCACGGCAAGGACGAACTCCAGCGCTGGATGCAGAAGCTCAGCGACAAGGCCATCGAGGATTTGGGCAAGAGCCACTTTGACCTGGCTGAGCCACTGCGCAAGCTTGAGTGCATGATTGCACCATCTAACAGCGGCGCAATCTACTACACCGGCCCTAGCGATGACTTCAGCCGTCCAGGTCGCATGTGGTGGAGTGTGCCAGACGGCGTAACCGAGTTTGACACCTGGACCGAGACCACCACCGTTTACCACGAGGGTGTTCCGGGTCACCACCTGCAGGTGGCTCAGGCTGTCTACAACCGCGAGGAACTCAACTCGTGGCGCCGCCTGGCATCCTGGACCTCCGGTCACGGCGAGGGCTGGGCGCTCTACGCCGAGCGCCTCATGGAGCAGCTGGGCTACCTGGAGGATCCGGGCGACCGCATGGGCATGCTCGACGGTCAGCGTCTCCGCGCACTGCGCGTGGTTCTGGACATAGGCACCCACCTGGGCAAGCCACGCCTGGATGGCACCAGCAAGTGGGACTTCGACTACGCCCTAGCCCAGATGCACGAGAACGTCTACGACAGCCCGGAGTTCCTGGAGTTTGAGACCAGCCGCTACTTTGGCTGGCCTGGACAGGCGCCTTCATACAAGGTGGGTCAGCGAATCTGGGAGCAGCTGCGCGACGAAGCGGCCGCCAAGGCCGGAGCCAACTGGGACATCAAGGCCTGGCACAAGAAGGCGCTCAACCTGGGCGGCATCCCGCTTGACACACTTCGCTACGCCCTCAGCCTCTAGAGAACATAGGCCTCTAAGGCGGAAGTTCAAAAGGCACGGACCTCTCGGGGTCCGTGCCTTTTGGTTTAAGTAACTAGGGCAGGCGCAGCCAGAGGTCTGGGCCATTGGCTTCGGGGCGTTGGGCCACGATACTCACCCGATAGCTCTCCCCTGCGGGCGCGGCGATATGAATCTTGCCGGAGGCGGTGGCATTTAGAGCCTGCACGATGCTGTCGCGGATGGCACTGGCCTCGTCGTCGGCCAGTTGATCCATGCCGCCTTCATCGTTGAAGGAGACCTCCACGCCACGCTTTCGCGCTTCACGAGTGGCAAGGCGAACACCATCGCTGAGAAGCTTCTGGCCTTGGATTTCGTCGCGGAAACGGGACTCCAGCAGGATTGCCTCGGCTCGGTCGGCATCGGAGAGCTCGCCTGCCTGATCGCGAATGCGCTCGAGCAGTGGCAAACCGGAGTACAGAACGCTTTCGACCATGCGCTGGCCGGCTTCGCGCCGTGCCAGGTTCTGTGCGGTGCGAGCCTGGAGTTCGGCTGCCTGGCGGTGGTATTCGGCGGCAGCGGCCTCAGTGGATCGAAGCCCGCGGCCAACCGCCCAGGCGGTTAGAACCATCAGCAAGGCACCGATGAGACCCGTTGTTGTGATTAGTCCAACGCCACCCCAGGAGATCACTTCGAGCCATAGGGCTCCGGTGCCAATCCAACCCAGCACGGGATAACCGCGAGCTGAAGTGATGGCGAGCACTAGGCTGACGCCACCCACAAACCAGGTCTGATAGGAACCACTGTGGTTGTATTCGCTCACTGGAAGCTGAGCGAGTACAAGAAATGGCACGACTATGGCAATCGCCAGATTGAGATAAGCCTCTGCTTTTGGGAGGCGAAGCCGAGCGGTTCCGTAGAGGCTAAGTACGAGCGAAAGCGCGTATAAAGCAAAAGCGACAGCCACTGGTGCTGGGTCTAGATAGGTGTGAAGCCACAGCATGCCTAGAACAAAGTGGTTGAGCCCAAGCGCTAAGAGCAGGCCGAGGAATAGGTGGCGTGCCGCGTTACTCATTGGCGCTCCACTCAAGGATTACTGTTGCGCCTTCGCCGGGCCGCGAGATGACTCGGGCCTGGCCTCCGAGATCCTCGACTCGGCGATGAATAATCATGCGAATGCCAAGCCGGTTTCGAGATACCCGGTTGGGCCAGAACCCGCGACCGTCGTCAACTACCGAAATCTTTAGCTCTCCCGAGTGAACTTTCATGCTGACGCGACGCACCGTAACCTTGCCGCCGGCGTGAACCAGCGAATTGGTTACCGCCTGCATTGTTGCCTCAGTTAGCGCACCGGCAACCTCAAACGGAATCTGAAGCTCTCCCTCAACAGAACTGCTGATGGCAATCTCTGCCGCCTGCTCGCGAATCAGATTGGTGAGTGCCTCAAAGAAGGCATCGGCCGAAGCCGACTGACCAACCTCAACCACCTCGCTCGAGTAGTTGCGAAGGCGGGTAATGGCACCTTCTGCCAGCTGAGCCGACAGAGCCTTCTGATCTGGCGAGTAGGCGTTAATCGCTGCATTCAGGGCGCTGAGAATCTGATTGTGAACTACCGCACCAACTCGGATGCGCTCAGCGTTGACGGCGTTGAAAGCTGCGCTCTTGGCGGCCACCTCGGCCGCTAGATCCGATGCGGTGTCTTGTTCCTGCGCGCGCCAGCGGAGGAACCAAACCATGCCGGTCATCACTGCAGAAATCAGGAAAGTGTAAATGCCGTCCTGAACCGCCATCGCTGGCTGCGCACTGCCGCCCGCCGGTGAAATCTGCACGTACGCGAACAGCATTGGCAAGAAAACCAAGTACGCGGGTGCGATGAAGCGATTGAAACCCAGACCGGCACTGATGCCGCCCCAACCCATGGTCCACCAGATGAAGGGAGTTACATCGGT
>JAGWUG010000104.1 GCA_028868555.1 Actinomycetales bacterium
CAACCAGGTACTTGAAGGTACCCAACACGTCCTTGAACTCGCTCATTAACGCGAGCTCGGCCTTGCGATCTAGCTCGTCGTATTCGTTCTCGTCCATGCCAAAAGTCTATTTGCTAAAAGAGGGCGTCTTCGCCGAGAATCTTGGTCAACCAGGTGCGCCGATGCCAGTTCGTCGGCCCAATTTCCCGCAGCGCGTCCAGGTGTTGCTGGGATGAATAGCCCTTGTTCCCGGCGATGCCAAATGCTGCCAGTGCGGGTTCGGCAGCTACCAATCCAACCATTTGCGAGTCGCGGGCAACCTTAGCCAACACCGATGCGGCCGCAACCGAGACACAGTCCCTGTCTGCCTTGGTACGAACAGTGACCCGCACCTGTCCGAGCGAGGTTCCCAACCAGTTGTGAGAGCCGTCGAGAATCACGATTGCGGACTCTGGATTCGCGGCGATCTCGGCGCGGATGCAACTCGGAAGGTCCTGAACCGCTCGAACTGCGGCCTTTGCCAGACAGGAAGTGATACCCAACTCATCGATTTCGGCATTCGTCGCCGAACCAACTGACCAGCCGTGAACCCACTCGCCCACCGGAGCAAAAAGTTGCTCTCGCACCTTTTCGGAAATCAGTTTGGAGTCGGCCAACTGGGCAGGCCACGGCTCAAAGGCATCGGTGGATTGGGAATGCGAGTTGGCGTGCAGAATGGCAACGCCTACCGAAACCGGCCCGCAGAGCGCGCCACGACCCACCTCATCTATGCCAATCACATACTTGATGCCGGCATTGAAGTGAGCCTGTTCAACCTCAAGGGTTGGGAACGTCTTTGAAGACACTTGAGTAGTTGTCCAGCCAGCTGAAGTGAGCGAACGGGAAGGTGATTAGGAAGGCGCGGCCAACAATGAACTTCTTGTTCACGAAGCCCTTGCTAGGCAGGTCCTTGTGGAAGCGGGAATCTTCACTGTTGCCGCGGTTGTCACCCATTACCCAGATGCTGTCGGCGGGAACCACAACGTCAAACTCAACGGCCGAAGGACTCTCGCCCTTCTTGATGTAAGGCTCGGTCAGTTCAACACCATTGACGGTCAGCTTGTGATTGGCGTCACAGCACTTGATGTGGTCGCCGGCGATACCGATTACGCGCTTGACGAGGTGAACGTCAGAGTCCGGGGCGGTAACACCGAAGGCGCTTAGGAACCAGTCGGTTACCTGTGTGGTGAGCGGAATGGCCTTCTGCTCAACCGGGCCGAGCCAGCCTCCCGGGTCGCGGAAGACAACAACGTCGCCGCGCTCGATTGGAACCACGTTTGGAACAAGTTCATTCACGATGATTCGGTCGTTGATCTGCAGGGTGTCGAGCATGGAGCCCGAAGGAATGTAGAACGAACGAATCAGGAAGGTCTTGATGAGGAGCGAGAGCACCAGTGCGGTGGCGATGATGGTGAGGATATCCACCAGGAAGGCCACGATTGGGTTCTTGAAAATCTTGCGCACTGGCTTGTTGCTTTCTTTGGAATTGCGAAACCGGACCCTCCAACGGTCGGGGGTGCCGCCGTCGGGGAGTCCGGTGTTCGTCATTGTGAAAGTTTATCTACCGTGACTGAAGAAGCCACGAAGGTAAGACTTAGGCGTTGTCGCGAAGTTCCTTGATCTTGGCCTTCTTACCGCGCAGCTCGCGTAGGTAGTAAAGCTTGGCGCGACGTACGTCACCGCGCGAAACAACTTCGATCTTCTCGAGAACTGGGGAGTGAACTGGGAAAGTACGCTCAACACCAACCTGGAACGAGATCTTACGAACGGTGAAGGTCTCGCGAACGCCGTGGCCCGAGCGACGGATTACTGCGCCCTGGAAAACCTGAACACGGCTGCGGTTACCTTCGATGATGTTTACGTGAACCTTTACGGTGTCACCAACACGGAAAGCTGGGATGTCATTGCGCAGGCTGGCTGCGTCTACAACGTCAAGAATGTGCATTTCTAGACCATTTCTGTTTCAGCGCGCAGGTCTTCGACAAGTAATTTGATTGATTTCGAACTCTCAGGCACCCCTGCGGCAGTGCACTGAACAAAGAGTTCAACCTCTCTATTTTGCCATAGATGCGCGCCGATGGCAACGCGAGAGCCAGTTTGCGCCGGATTGCGGCTAGTTGGACTCTGGCGGAAGCAGGTCTGGACGCACTCGCTTGGTGCGCTCCACCTGCTGCTCGTAACGCCAGGCGGCAATCTTGGCGTGGTTTCCACTGAGCAAAACCTCAGGTACTTCCATGCCGCGCCACTCGGCCGGTTTGGTGTACGACGGATACTCGAGCAAGCCCTCGCCGGAGTGACTCTCCTCCGCCAGTGATTCGGCGTTGCCAATCACACCGGGAATTAGGCGGGCTATGGCCTCGGTCATGGCAATGGCGGCAACCTCGCCACCGTTCAAGACATAGTCACCGATGCTGATCAGACGCACCTTGGCCTTGCTGGCCGCGTAGTCAACAACGCGCTGGTCGATGCCCTCGTAGCGACCACAGGCGAACACGATGCGCTCTTCCTGGGCCAGCTCGTATGCCAGGGCCTGGTTGAAGACCTCGCCGGCCGGCGAAGTGAAGATCACGGTGGCGTTCGAGGTGGCATCGGTGTCTGGAGAAACGCCGAGGACCTCGTCAAGAGCTAGTCCCCAGGGTTCAGGCTTCATGAGCATGCCGGCGCCGCCGCCGTAAGGGGTGTCGTCTACGGTCTTGTGCTTGTCGGTGGTCCAGTTGCGAAGGTCGTGGGCCTGGAACTGAATCAGTCCCTTGTCTCGAGCCTTGCCAAGCAGGGATAGGTCGAGTGCCGAGAAGTAGTCCGGAAAGATACTGATGGCATCGATGCGCATGGCGCTATTCCTCGCTGGCCTCGTCGGCAGGCGGCGCAGGCTCTGGGGTTGCCAACTCCGGCAGAACCTCTTCGAAGAGGCCGATAGGCGGAGTGACCGTGATGGTGCCGGCGGCGATGTCCAGCGAAGGAACCATGGCCTTTACGAACGGAAGCATGACCTCGCGCTCACCGTTCTGGATGATTAGGAGGTCCTGGGCCGGCATGTGCTCAACGCGCACTACCTCGCCCACCTCAACGCCATCGCGGAGAACCTTGAGTCCAACCAGCTGATGGTCGTACCAGGCGTCTGGCTCTTCCGGCAGCTTGTCGGCATCGGTGTCTAGCAAAAGGATTGCCTTGATGAGCGACTCAGCGCCGGAGCGGTCGGTGATGCCCTCGAGGAAGATTACTGGCGCCTGGTTATACCAGCGCAGTTCGGCAACCTTTACGGTCTTGCCAAACCATGGGGATTCTTCTGGAACCTGAAGTTCAAATACAGCGCCTGGAACGAAGCGTTCGTTTGGGCTGTCAGTGTAAAGCTCTAGCTTGATCGCGCCTTTTAGACCGTGTGCCTTGAGGAGGCGGCCAACGCGAAGCTTGGTTGACCTACTAATCGGTCTTCACCACGTCTACACGTACCTGCTTGCCATCCGCCAGCGCCTTGATGACGGTGCGGAGCGCGTTTGCGGTGCGTCCGTTGCGCCCGATCACGCGGCCAAGGTCGTCCGGGTGAACGAAAACCTCAAGCAGGTCTCCCCGCGAGGTGTGACGTTCAGTCACGGATGCGTCTTCCGGGTGGTCGACGATTCCCTTAACCAGGTGTTCGAGCGCAACGGCTAGCACAGTTTTATTCCTTATTCCGCAGCGGCTTCGGCTGCAGCCTCAGCTGCAGGAGCCTCTTCAGCGGCAGCCTCGGCTGGAGCCTCAACGGCCTCAACCTCTGCTGGAGCCTCTACAACTGCCTCGGCCTCTACGGCCTCTGCTGCTGGAGCCTCTACCTCAGCCTCAACGGCCTCGGCAGGAGCCTCTACCTTGGCCTCAACCTTGATCTCAGCCTTTGGCTTCAGAACGGCCTTCTTGTTGGCGTCGGCTACGAATACAGCCTTTGGCTCAACTGGCTTAACAACGTTCTTGGCGTTCTTGTCACCCTTGTTCTTCTGGAAGTCTCCAGTCAGCTTCAGGATTGCCTCTACCTGCTCGGTTGGCTGTGCGCCAACGCCGAGCCAGTAAAGGGCGCGCTCCGAGTTAACCTCGATGGTCGATGGGTTGGTGCCTGGGATGTAGCGACCGATTTCCTCGATCACACGGCCATCACGCTTGGTACGGGAGTCAGCAACAACGATGCGGTAGTGAGGCGCACGGATCTTGCCGAGGCGCTTCAGGCGAATTTTTACAGCCACAATTTT
>JAGWUG010000105.1 GCA_028868555.1 Actinomycetales bacterium
GACAACAAGCAGGGTGTTGGCAACGACCACTACCACGCGGTTGACGAGGCCGACCTGCGCGCTTTCATGGACAAGCTGGCGGTCTACCGCACCCTGTTCGGCAAGGACGAGCAGAACCTCGGCGTTCAGCACCAGGCCATCAGCAACGCCCGTCGCCGCATCGTGGCAGCCCGCGACCTACCGGTTGGTCACGTGATTTCCGAGGACGACCTCATCGCCCTGCGCTCAAACGTTGGCATTGAGATTGCCAGCTGGGACAAGGTGGTTGGCCGAACTGTATCGGCAGCCATCACCGCCGAGCTTCCGCTCGAGTGGGATCAGCTGGGCTAGTCACCTCGGTTTGGCGAACCAAACCAGAACAAGGCCCAAACCCCTACGAACGCGACAGCTTCAAGTGTTGCAACGGAAGTGCACACTAGGGCAGCGATGAAGAAACCTCTCCGCTTGGTGCCCGCCTTCAAGTAGGCGCGATTCCGGATGGTGTTGACGATGCCTGCGGTGATGCATAACGCAGCAAGTCCTACGCCTCCATAAACGGCTGCGTTGATGAGAAATCCGTCCCCGGTGTTGGGGTTGCCTCCGGAAACCACTCTTATGCCCATGGCAATCAAAACCAAAAGCACAGGGACGATTCGGTATGCCGCTACCGAGGTTATGCCGATCACCAGCGCAGTAATTGCTCGGCGGCGGCTCGGAACTTCCGAGGTTATTTCAGGCGTAACTTCATTCATTTTTCCCCCGAGCTAAAAAGCTAGAAACCAATCTGTTTCATGATGCGGCGCACGATGCGATCGTTGGTGCGACCGGCGGTGGCCTGAAGGCCGCGTTCGTGCAGCTTGAAGCGCAGTTCGTCGTTGTTGGTCAGCTCAATCAGGTGAGCGGCCAGGGTCTCCACCGAAACCAGACGGCCCAGACCCAGCATCAGCACACCGTTCTGGGTTGCCACGTGGGTGTGGGTCAGTTCCTTCTCGTTCTGCGCAATGCAGACGGTTGGAATGCCCATCGATGCCAGTTCGGTGATGGTGCGACCAGCCGAGGAGAGCGCGATGTCTGCCTTCTCCATAACCGCGGGCATGTTCTTCACGTTGCTCAAGACCTTGATCTTGAGGTTGTAGCCGCGCGGGTCGATGAGGTCGGCACCCAGGCCGCGCACAACCGTGACCCGGCCGGCAAACTCCATTAACTCGAGGGCACGCAGTGCCTTCTCGGCGAGGTTGGACGGGTCGGTGCCGCCGAACAGCACCAGCACCTCTTCCACCTGCTCCTTGAACTCAATCTGGCGGTCAATCGACTCAAAGCTTGGCGCCAGGATGGAGTTCTCCATGCCCTTGAGCTGTCGCGCGTCCGGAACCTTTGGGTTCTCGTACATGTCGGCGATCAGCATGTCGGCAACTTCGGCACCCTCGCCCAGGTCCTCGAAGGTAACCACCTTGCAGTGGCCGCTCAGCAGAGTTACAAACTCGGCTGCGTTGTCCAGGCGATCCAGAATCACCAGGTCAGCCCTGTGCTTGCGGGCGTAGTTGAGAAACGCCAGGTCGTTCTCCACGGTGTCCACGGCAAAGGGGTACTCGGCAAAGAATTCCCTACCCAGCGGCTTGTCTGCGCTGAGCACGATGGTGAGGTCGTGACGGGCCAGCGAGTAAGCCAGCGCCAGCGAACGATAGACGTGACCCATGCCTAGTTCCTTGGCGGCATCGGTGCGAATCAAAACTCGTTTGCGACTGGCCAGGTGTTCGGCCACGGCCCAGTCGCTGAAGGTGTCAATGTCCAGGCTCTCGCCGTCTGGCACTTCAACCAGGTTGATGGGTTGCACAATGCGGGTTCCGGTGCGCACAATATCGGCAATGCGGGCACCGATGATGGCACCCGATTCCTTGAACTTTGGCGGCAGCTGCTGGCGGTTGACGCGGGCCGCGTAGTCGGGCTTTGGGTTGCCTGCTTCGTCGAGCACCCAGCCCAAGTGTCGGTCATCCACCACGGTGATTACCGAGCCGGCACCGTTGGCAAAACGCTCCAGGGCATCCTTGATGCGGGCCGGCTTGATGAACGGACAGGTAGGCTGCATGGTCAGCAAAATGTCGCTGTCCACTGCACCCAATTCACGTAGGAATGGAATGGTGCGAACCATCACCTCGTCGAGGGTGGCCTTTCCAGTGGTCTTCTGTTCGCGGGTGACAACCGCTCCATAGCGCTCCGAGATCTCGGCGATCTCGTCGTCATCGGTGATGACCACGACGCGACCGGCATCGGTGCCAGAGAGAGCAGTTTGGATGGTGCGAGCGATTAGCGGCACGCCAGCCAGGAGACGCACATTCTTGCGCGGTACGCCGGTTGAACCGCCGCGCGCGGGAATGACTATCCAGGGCTTTTCCACCGAGAATTACCGCTCTCGGAATACCTTGGGTGGCACGCCAACGCTGAGTTCAACGTCGCGCACTCGGTGCAGGGTCTTGGTGGTGAGGGAACGCACGCTCATGATGCTGTCGGCGATGATTCCAAAGAGCAGAACCTGAACCGCACTGATGACCAGAACCGCACCAAGGATGATGGACTGCAGGTGACCGGTGTGGTTACCCGATGCTGCGGCAATCAGCCAAGGTAGCCAGGCAAGACCACCGAGCAGGAACAGCACCAGGCTGAGCGGAAGGAACAGGTGCATCGGGCGGTACTGAACGTAGATGCGAATCATGGTCCAGGCGTTGCGACGAACGTACTTCCAGGTGCTGCCGAATAGGCGGCTTGGGCGAACGCTGTTGTTGCGCTTGACGTGCACGTTGGTGAGAGCCAGCGAGGCATCGGAGACCTGAATCAGGCTCTCGATTGTGTAGGTGAACTTGGTCACCAGGTTGATCTGGAGGGCGGCATCGCGGCTGAAGGCGCGGAATCCACTGGTGGCGTCCTGCACGGCGGTGCCGCTGAAGCGCTGAACCACGCTGGTGCCGATGCGCTGCAGGTAGCGCTTGAGGCTGGAGAACTCGTCCACCGATCCGGTGTCGCGGTCGCCAACTACAACATCGGCGGTACCATCAACGATTGGCTTGATGAGCGCTGGGATTGCGCTGGCGTCGTACTGGTTGTCGGCATCGGTGTTGACCACGATGTCGGCGCCAAGTTTGAGTGCTGCGTCGATTCCGGCCTGGAATGCGCTGGCCAGACCCTGGTTCTGAGTGAAGCGAACCACGTAGTCAACACCGTTGGCGAGGGCTACCTCGGTGGTGTTGTCGCTGGATCCGTCGTCGATGACCAGCCACTTGACCTCGTCAACGCCTGGGAGCTCACGGGGTAGTTCGGCCAGGGTGGCAGGCAGAAACTCGGCCTCGTTGAGGCAGGGAATCTGGATGAAAACTTTCACTATTTGCTAAGCCTTTGCTTTTCTTCGGCGCCCCAAAGCTTGTTGTTCTGAACCAGACCAACCAGCGCTGTTACTAAGAAGATAGCAAAGGACTGCAGCCACATGCGGTTTAGACTGTCCGACCATCCGGTGCGACCCAGAGTTGGGTGGCCAAACTGGCCGCCATCCACCATCTTGGCGATGAGCGAACCCAGCACCAGTGCGCTGGTGATGTAGATGAGGGTTCGGTGCTCCGGGGTGGCCAGCTTGAACCAGCCGAGCAGTAGGCAAACCAGCAGAGCCGGGAAGAACCAGCCCCAGCGACCACTGCCACCAATTAGGTTGTCGTAGAGCGCCTGGTTGCCCTTGCGGAGTGCGGAGTGGAAGACAACCTCGGCACCGATGAAGACCACGCCCATGGCAATGAGTGCGATTGGCATGATGCGGGTGCGCACCCAGTCGAAGATCTTGAGGGCAGGAAGCATGCCCAGACCAACCATGATTGCCATGAAAACGAACCACGGCAGGTGGGTGGCGTGGATGATGTAGGAGTGGAAGGTTGACAGCCACATCGCCAGACCAAAGGTTCCGCTGGAGATGATCCAGACGATCTCGCGGCGACGAATCCAAGGCTGAGCCAGCAGCGGCAGCACGATGAGTGCGCAGAGCACGATGCCCTCAACGCGCGAGGTGGACGCCGTGAACACACCCAGGCAGACCACCAGCAGTTGCTCGCGGGTCACGTGATACTCGCGCACGGCAACCACTACGGCAATCGCGGCTGCCAACATTCCAACCGCGGTGAGGGTGTGACCGTTGACGTAGAAGATTGCTCGCACCGGCATGACGGTGCTGAAGGTGAG
>JAGWUG010000106.1 GCA_028868555.1 Actinomycetales bacterium
TCAAGACAACTCGAAGGAGAGTTGAAGTGGCCATGCGTCAGCTAACAAACTTCATTAATGGCGAGTTCGTGGAGTCGGCCTCCGGGCAGACCAGCGACGTCATCAACCCGGCGACCGGGCAGGTTTACGCCCAGGCAGTTGTTTCCAACGATGCCGACGTCGACCGCGCTTATCAGGCCGCATCCAAGGCCTTCGAGGAGTGGGGAAACGCCACCCCAGCCGAGCGTCAGCTAGCACTGTTCCGCATAGCAGATGCGATGGAGGCCCGTGCCGAAGAGTTCGCCGATGTGGAGAGCGAGAACACCGGCAAGCCGCGCAGCACCCTGGTCGAGTATGAGATCTCGGTCTCGGTTGACCAGATCCGCTTCTTCGCCGGTGCCGCCCGTAACCTCGAGGGCCGCGCCACAGCAGAGTACGCCCGCGACCACACCTCGTCTATTCGCCGCGAGCCAATCGGTGTCATCGGTCAGGTAACGCCTTGGAACTACCCGCTGAACATGGCCACCTGGAAGTTCGCTCCGGCAATCGCTGCGGGTAACGCTGTGGTGCTGAAGCCTTCGGACACCACCCCGGCCTCGACCCTGCTTCTTGCGGAAGTCGCATCGGAGTTTTTGCCTGCCGGTGTGCTGAACGTGGTCACCGGAAACCGCGACACCGGACGCGCCATGATTGAGCACAACATTCCGCAGATGGTCTCCATCACGGGTTCGGTTCGCGCCGGCATGGAGGTGGCTAAGAGTGCCGCCAACGACCTGAAGCGCGTGCACCTTGAGTTGGGTGGCAAGGCTCCGGTCATTGTTTGCTCCGATGCCGACCTCGCGAAGGCCGCAGCTCAGATTGTGGTGGCCGGATTCTTCAACGCCGGTCAGGACTGCACGGCGGCAACTCGCATTTTGGTTCACGAGAGTGTGCACGATGAGTTCGTGGCACTGCTGACCGCCGAGGTTCGCGCCAATGCTCTCACCGGAACACCGGAGCGCGAAGACATTCTGTTTGGTCCAGTGAACAACTCCAACCAGCTAGAGCGCGTGACCGGATTCATCAGTCGCCTTCCAGACCACGCCGATGTTGCCATCGGTGGCCACGCGCTGACTGGCGGAGGATACTTCCACGAGGCAACCGTAGTTACCGGTCTGAAGCAGACCGACGAGGCCGTGCAGAACGAGATATTTGGTCCGGTGGTAACCGTGCAGAAGTTCAAGGACGACGCCGAGGCGCTGCGCTGGGCCAACGACGTGAACTACGGTCTGGCCTCCTCGGTTTGGACTCGAGACCACGGCCGGGCAATGCGATTTAGCAAGGGCCTCAACTTCGGTTGTGTCTGGATCAACACCCACATCCCGCTGGTTGCGGAAATGCCACACGGCGGCTTCCGTCACTCCGGTTACGGTAAGGACCTATCGATGTACGGCTTCGAGGACTACACCCGCATCAAGCACGTCATGAGCTACATAGGGGAGTAATTAAGCGCGGGTTGAATCCCCGAGTTTTCCACAGTTTGGGTCGGTGCTGGTTTTCGCACCGGCCCTTTCTGTTTGTCTGATGAAATGCAGTGGCTCTGGATTCTGCCCTCGCTGGCCTTTGGCGGTTATCTCTTCATCTCCACTGGTCAGCCGACGGGCCTCATTTTTGCCGGCTTTAGTGCCGTTGCCTTAGTTGGCAGCAGCCTGCTCGGTGGCAGGCGCGAACCGGTTGACCCCAAGGGTCGAGTGCACATCACGGGTACCGATTCTCAGGCTTGGCGCGTGGCCATCGGCAATCGAGTGTTGCCGCGCTGGCAGTGGCGCTGGCAGGCCGGCTGGGTGGGGCGAGTCTATGAGGAGTTAGAGAGTCAGAACGCGCAACAGCGCTCCCGCTTTGAACTAGGGCAAAGGCTCGCCAGATCGCTTTCGGCCCGCCGAGATAATGCGCTGCAGGCCTGGATCGGATTCGCCGGTTCGCGCGAGGTATTGATTGACCTTCCCACAAACGGTGCGCATGGGCTAATCATCGGTGCCACCGGAACGGGTAAGAGTCAACTGCTCACCACCTGGCTGGTTTCGCTGATGCAGGGCTATTCGCCAGACGAACTGCGACTCTGGCTCATTGACTACAAGGGCGGCGCAACCCTGGCTCCGTTTGCTGGGCTGCCGTGGTCCCAAACCTTTGTTACTAACACCGATGCAACCGCGCCGGCGGTAATCGCCAGCCTGGTGACCGAGATGGGGGAGCGCGAGGCGCTGTTGACTCAACACTCGGTTGGCCGAGTAGAGGACCTTCCTGCGGAGCTCCGGCCCGCCCGAATCTTGCTCGCGATCGACGAGGCCCAGGCCCTGCTGATTGACATGGGCACTCACCAGCCGCTGCAGGCGCTCGCCGCACGTGGACGTTCTCTGGGCATCCACCTATTGCTCACTGGGCAGTCGCTCACCGGAATTCCTCGCGCCCTAATCACAAACCTGGGTGCTCGCTTTTTTCTGGGTAAGGCTGATCCCGTTGAGCTGGCCCAACTGGGCTTCCAGCGAGCCGGAGGTCCAGTCGATCGGATTGATGCAGCCTTAGAACTTACCCAGCTGGAGGGATGGGGCAGCGCGGTCATGATTACGCCCTCTAGCCAGTTGGCTTTTAGCTTCCCGAGTGGCGGAAAGGTGGGGGTGGAGCGCCTCGCGGCGCCCGCGGTGGTCATTCCAGAAAAAGTTTTTTCCGAGGTGATTGGACCTTTTGGCGATGAAAACGCCTCGAATAATGCGGAATCGGTTGTGATTCCTAAAAATACCTTCGATTTCAGTATTGGAATAGAAAAACAACTGCAGTTAACGGCAGAAACTGGTCAAGAATAAACCGAAAATATGGCAGGATTTTGTTTTGGGCGCTTAGGCGGTCATCTGCAGTGTTGGTTGGGTCGTGAGAGCGGCCCCATTTACTTAGGAGCAGACAGATATGTCCAACCCTCAAAACTCGGTGTTCCACAACCTCAAGAACTCGGCCGCTAGCCCAGTTACCCGCCGCACTGTGCTGGCCGGTGCCGGCATCGGTGCTGCTGCCATGACTCTGGCTGCCTGCGCACCAGGTGGAGCCAAGCACCTAACCGCAGCCAAGGACCTCTCGTCCTCGCAGCACGTGGTGACCTGGGACAACTGGCCCTACTACATGGACGGCAACGACAACCCACAGTCGCCAACCATCAAGGGTTTTGAGAGCCAGACCGGCATCAAGGTGAAGTACCAGATCAACATTGATGACAACAACACCTACTACGCCCGCATCAAGAACCAGCTCGCGGCCGGCAAGGACACCGGAGCAGACACCTTCTGTCTCACCGACTGGATGGCTGCCCGCCTCATCAACTCCGGCTACGTTCAGGAGCTCGACTACAAGCTGCTTCCAAACGTGGCCAAGAACCTAGACCCATTCTTCAAGGGCAAGGCCTGGTCCTACGATTCTGACCGCACCCACTCGCTGCCTTGGAAGGGCATCATCGCGGGCATCGGTTTCCACAAGGAGAACTACAAGAAGCTCACTGGCAAGGATGCGCCTACCTCGGTTGCTGACCTCTGGGCTCCTGAAGTTGCCGGCAAGGTGGTTGTGCTCTCCGAGATGCGCGACACCCTCGGCGTGATGATGCTGGCTAACGGCGTTGACATCACCGCTTTCACTACAGATGACTTCAACAAGGCGCTCGACGAGTTCAAGGGCTACGTCAAGAGTGGCCAGATCCGTGGCATCAAGGGCAACAGCTACATTGATGACCTCAAGAACGGTGACGCCGTGATTGGCATCATCTGGGCTGGCGACCTAGTTGCCACCAACCTCGAGTTGGGCAAGGAGGTTCTGGGTGCTGTTATTCCAACCACCGGTGGAACCTTCGCCTGCGACAACTACTTGATTCCAATGGGTTCGCAGCACGCTGCCAACGCTCATGCACTCATCAACTACTACTACGACCCGGCAGTCGCAGCTGAGTTGGCTTTGAACGGCGTCTACTACGTGCCACCTGTGAAGGGTGCCAAGGAGATTGCAACTGCCAAGAACCCTGCAATCGGCAGCAACGAACTAATCTTCCCGAGCGACTGGAGCAAGCTGCACCAGTTCCGTCCGCTCACTCCTAAGGAGGACAACGAGTTCTCCAAGGCATGGTCCGACGCCTCGAACGGAGTTGTGTAATTGAAGGAATTCGT
>JAGWUG010000001.1 GCA_028868555.1 Actinomycetales bacterium
ATCCGCGGCATGCTGCCAAAGAACACCCTCGGCCGCGACCAGCTGTCGAAGCTGAAGGTCTACGCAGGTCCTTCGCACCCACACGCTGCACAGCAGCCAAAGCCCTTCATCATCGACCAGGTAGCCCAGTAGTAACTGGCTCACTAAAACAAGGACATTTTCGTGGCTAAGAACGAAGCAGCAGCAGTAGAGGTAGCTCCAGAGAGCTACACCACCGAGACCCCAGCAGCTAAGGCACCTGCCAAGGCAGCTCGCCCAGCACTTACCGTTCCTGGCGCCGGCACTGGCCGTCGCAAGGAGGCAGTTGCCCGTGTTCGCCTGGTTCCAGGCACCGGTGCAATCAAGGTAAACGGCCGCACCCTCGAGGACTACTTCCCAAACAAGCTGCACCAGCAGCTCGTTACCGACCCATTCAAGGTTCTTGAACTCGGTGGCTCGTACGACGTAATCGCCCGCATTGCTGGTGGTGGCGTTGCAGGTCAGGCCGGCGCACTTCGCCTCGGCATCGCCCGTGCTCTGAACGAGATCGACCGCGACAACAACCGTCCAGCTCTGAAGAAGGCTGGCTTCCTGAGCCGCGACGCTCGCGTCATCGAGCGCAAGAAGGCCGGTCTCAAGAAGGCACGTAAGGCTTCGCAGTACAGCAAGCGCTAAACCGCTGCTTTACAGCTGGCTTCAAGCATGGCTCGCCTATTTGGCACCGATGGTGTGCGTGGACTCGCCAACCGTGATCTAACGGTTGAGACCTCGCTCCTGCTGGCTCAGTCAGCAGCCATCGTGCTGGGCGAAGCCGCCCGCCAGGCGGGAAACAAGCCAAAGGCCGTAATTGGCCGCGACCCCCGAATCTCGGGCGAGTTCATCAGTGCAGCAGTAGCTGCCGGACTCGCGAGTTCGGGGGTTGACGTTTTTGACGCCGGAGTGCTTCCAACCCCGGCAACTGCGTTCCTCACCGCCGACCTAGACGCCGACTTCGGCGTGATGATCTCGGCCAGTCACAACCCGGCAGCCGACAACGGCATCAAGTTCTTCGCTCGCGGCGGCCACAAGCTGGCAGACGCAGTGGAGGACAAGATTGAGGCCGGCATGGCCGTCGAGAAGCTTGCCCCACTGGGTGGCGAGGTTGGTCACATTCACCGCTTCGCCGATGCAGAAGACCGCTACCTGGTTCACCTGCTGAAGTCGCTACCTAACCGCCTCGACGGAATCCACGTGGTTCTCGACTGCGCCCACGGTGCCGCTAGCGCGGTTTCGCCTGAGGTCTTCCGCGATGCTGGAGCCACCGTCACCGTGATCGGTGCTGAGCCAGACGGCGTAAACATCAACCTCGGCGTCGGTTCCACCCACCTGAGTTCGCTTCAGGCCAAGGTCCTTGAACTAGGCGCCGATGTTGGAATCGCCCACGACGGCGACGCCGACCGCTGCCTGGCCGTGGACCACACCGGAGCCATCATCGACGGCGACCAGATCATGGCAATCCTGGCACTCAGCGCCAAGAGCCGTGGCCAGCTCGCCCGCAACACCCTGGTGGCAACCGTCATGAGCAACCTGGGTCTCAAGGTGGCCATGCGCGAGGCGGGCATCGAAGTTTTGGAGACCAAGGTGGGCGACCGCTACGTTCTCGAGGAAATGCGTGCCGGCGGCTACAGCCTTGGTGGCGAGCAGTCCGGCCACATCATCTTTAGCAAGTACGCCACCACCGGTGACGGCGTCCTGACCGGTCTGCAGTTGCTGGCCGAAATGAAGCGCACCGGCAAGACCCTGCGCGAACTGGCATCGGTGATGCAGATCTTCCCTCAGCTGCTGGTAAACGTGCCAGGCGTGGACAAGACCCGCGTGCACGATGAAGAGATTCAGGCGCTGGTGGCTCAGGCAGAAGCCGAGCTTGCCGGAACTGGCCGTGTCCTGCTGCGAGCTTCGGGTACCGAACCGCTGGTTCGCGTGATGGTTGAGGCCGCCGACGAGGGCACCGCCCAGAGCTGGGCCAACCGCATCGCCGTGCTGGTTGAGCAGAGACTTTCTCTTTAAATCTTTCTGAGCAAGACCGAGTCGACTCGGTGCTTGGCGCCCTTTTTCAAAACCAGAGTGGCCCGCGAGCGGGTGGGCAGAATGTTGTCCACTAGGTTTGGCAGGTTGATGGTGTCCCAGATCTCGTTGGCGCGTGCCAGCGCGACCTCGTAGGCAACCTGCGAGTAGCGGTGGAAGTAGCTGGCCGGGTTGGTGAAGGCAGATTCGCGCAGCTTCTCAAAGCGTGCCAGGAACCACTCCTTCACATCCTTGGTTTCGGCATCCACGTAAATCTTGAAGTCAAAGTAGTCGCTCAGCGCAACGGTCTGACCCGGCCCCGGCTGCTGCAGCACGTTCAGGCCCTCAACAATCAGCACATCGGGGGAGTTCACCACGGCACGCTCACCCGTAACAATGTCATAGGACAGGTGGCTGTAAACCGGCGCGCTCACCGATGCCTGACCGCTCTTTACGTCGGAAACAAACTTAAGCAGTGCCTGGCGGTCATAGCTCTCCGGGAAGCCCTTGCGGTGCATGATGCCGCGGGCCTCGAGCTCTGCGTTTGGGAAAAGGAAGCCATCGGTGGTGATGAGCGCCACGTTCGGGGTGCCCTCCCAGCGCTTCAGCATCTCCAACAAAAGGCGGCTCACTGTGCTCTTGCCAACCGCAACCGAACCAGCCACACCGATGATGAAAGGCGTGCGACCCGCGCGCTCACCCAGGAACTGGCTGGTGGCGGAATGAAGCTTCTGGTGCTCGGCAACATAGAGGTTTAGCAGGCGGCTGAGCGGCAGGTAAACCTCGCGAACCTCATCCAAATCTAGGAAGTCGCCTAGGCCTCGGATCTGGGAAATCTCGCTGTCGGTGAGCGGGGCCTCCGATGCGTTCCCGAGGGCTGCCCAGTCGGAGCGGGAGATTTCTATGAAGGGGCTAATAACCCCACCGCTGCCTATGCTCATAACCAGTAATTCTGCCGTAAATTAGTCCTTATGTGCGGCATCGTTGGCTATGTAGGCCCAAAGGAAACCCTGGACGTCCTACTCGGGGGCCTGAAGCGCCTCGAATATCGTGGTTACGACTCCGCGGGCGTCTCGGTCATTAGTGAACTGGGCCTCGAGACCCGCAAGAAAGCCGGCAAGCTGACCAACCTGGTCAACGAGATTGCCGAGCACCCTATGCGCCCAAGCCACATCGGCATCGGCCACACTCGCTGGGCAACTCACGGCGCGCCAACTGACGGCAACGCCCACCCTCACCTTGGCGGACCAACCCAGAAGCTTTCGCTCATCCACAACGGAATCATCGAGAACTTTGCCGAGCTCAAGGCCGAGCTCCTGGCCGAAGGCACCAAGTTTGCCTCCGAGACCGACTCCGAGGTTGCCGCTCACCTGATTGCGCGCGAGTACGCATCGGTGGGAGACCTGCCAACCGCTTTCGCCAACGTGGTGAACCGCCTGCACGGCGCCTTCACCCTGCTGGTGGTTCACGTGGACCAGCCAGACGTTGTCATGGCCGCCCGCCGTAACGCCCCACTGGTGATTGGTTTGGGCGATGGCGAGAACTTCCTGGGTTCCGACGTTGCCGCGTTCGTGGAGCACACCAAGCGGGCCATCAGCGTTGGTCAGGACCAGATTGTGATTCTTCGCGCCAACTCGGTTGAGGTGCGCGGCTTTGATGGAACTCCTGCCACTCCGGAGGAGTTCACCGTGGACTGGGATGCCAGCGCCGCCAGCAAGGGTGGTTGGCCTTCGTTCATGGACAAGGAAATCCACGACCAGCCACAGGCAGTGGGCGACACCCTCATGGGCCGCATCGATGCCGATGGCGTGGTGCAGCTTTCCGAGGTTGAGAGCCTGGGCGTTGACTGGGTCAACAACATCGACCGCCTGGTCTTCGTTGCCTGCGGTACCGCCAGCTACGCGGGCGACGTTGCCAAGTACGCGGTTGAGAAGTGGTCCCGCATCCCAACCTCCGTTGAGCTGAGCCACGAGTTCCGCTACCGCGACCCAATCATCACCGACCGCACTCTGGTGGTTGCCATCAGCCAGAGCGGCGAGACCATGGACACCCTCATGGCCACCCGCTACGCCAAGGAAGCCGGCGCCAAGGTGTTGGCAATCTGCAACACCCAGGGCGCCACCCTGGCTCGCGAGTCCGACGCAGTGATTTACACCCACGCCGGTCCAGAGGTTGCAGTGGCATCCACCAAGGCCCTCACCGCTCAGATCACCGCGGGCTACCTGCTCGGCCTCCTGCTGGCTCAGCTGCGCAACAGTATGCCAGCCACAGCCCGTCAGGCACTCGGTCAGGAACTGCTCAAGATGCCGGCACGCGTTCAGCAGGTCATTGACGGCCTGGCTCAGCCTCGTCAGCTTGGTAAAGACTTCGCCGATGCCAAGAGCGTGCTGTTCCTGGGCCGCAATGTTGGCTTCCCAATCGCCATGGAGGGTGCGCTCAAGCTCAAGGAGCTGGCCTACATCCACGCCGAGGGCTTCGCCGCAGGTGAGCTCAAGCACGGCCCAATCGCTCTGATCGACGAGGGCCAGCCGGTAATCGTCATTGTGCCTAGCCCCCGCGAGGCAGACACCCTGCACCCGAAGGTCATCAGCAACATCCAGGAAATCCGCGCCCGCGGAGCCAAGGTGATTGCGGTTGCCGAGGAGGGCGACGCCATCGTTGGCGACTACGCCGAGCACGTGATTTTCACCCCGCAGTGCCAGAGCATCTTCAGCCCAATCCTCTCGGTGATTCCGCTGCAGGCCTTCGCCATGGAGCTGGCAACCGCCAAGGGCCTCGACGTGGACCAGCCGCGCAACCTGGCCAAGTCGGTAACCGTAGAGTAGCCATGATCCTGGGCATCGGAGTTGATCTGGTGGACCTAGCGCGCTTCGAACAGCACATTCTGGAAAATCCGCGCCTGGCCGAGCGCCTGTTTCACCCGGTGGAGCAGCACTACGAGATGCGCCAGCTGGCCGGCAGTTTTGCGGCCAAGGAAGCACTGGTCAAGGCCCTCGGTGGTCCGGACGGACTGACCTGGGTTGAGTTAAAGGTCACCCGGGACAATGCCGGCAAGCCCTGGCTGGACGCCGAGGGTGCCAGCGCCGACCGCCTGCGCGAGGCCGGGGTGGATAAACTTCACCTGAGCATCAGCCACGACGGCGGAATGCTCACGGCCTACGTTATTGCCGAGAGCTTAGACGCGAAGGGAGGCACCGATGCGTGAACTCATCATTGACCTAGACGCAATCGTCGCCAACCTGAACCGCATGCGCCAGGTGGCTCCAAACTCCAAGATTTGCGGCGTGGTCAAGGCCAACGCCTACGGCCACGGAATGATTCCGGTGGCCAAGCGCCTCGAGGCCGAGGGCGTCGACTATCTAGGCGTCGCCGACATCGACGAGGCACTCCAGCTTCGCGCCGCCGGAATCCAGGCCCCCATCCTGGCCTGGCTCCACGACTTTGCCGAAGACTTCCACGAGGCGGTTGCCGCCGACATCGACCTGGGCATCAGCACCCTGGGTCAGCTGGAGCGAGCCATCGCGGCCGCCAAGCAGGCCGGCAAGCGGGCATCGGTGCACCTGAAGGTGGACACCGGGCTTAGCCGCAACGGAGTGACCGCGGCACAACTACCGGCGCTGCTCGACCGCGCCATCACCGCTCAGGACGCCGCCGAGATTTCAGTGGTTGGCATGTTCAGCCACCTGTCGCTAACCAGCCGCGAAGACGACCACGCGCAGATTGCCCGCTTTGAGGCGGCGCTCGCCGAGGCCGCTCATCGGGGCATTCACCCGCAGCTGCGCCACCTGACCGCATCCGACGGCACCCTCAGCTACCCGCAGGCTCACTACGACATGGTGCGCATCGGTGTGGCTCTCTACGGTCTGAGCCCATACTCCGATCACGCCTCCAAGGACTACGGCCTGACCCCGGCCATGACCGCAACCGCCAAGGTGGTTCAGGTCAAGCAGGTGCCGGCCGACGAGGGCGTTAGCTACGGCTACCTGTACCGCACCAAGGCTCCCACCAGCTTGGCGCTCGTGCCAGTTGGCTACGCCGAGGGCCTGCCACGCGTTGCCTCCGGTGCAGCCAAGGTTTGGGTCAACGGCAGCAGCTACGCCATCGAATCGCGCATTGCCATGGATCAGTTTGTCATTGACGTGGGCGGGGCATCGGTGGCTCCCGGTGACACCGTTGTTCTTTTTGGTGACCCTGCCAAGGGCTACCCTTCGGCCGACGAGCTAGCCGCCGCAGCCGACACCATCAACTACGAGATTGTGACCCGAATGGGTGGCCGCTTCACCCGCTGCTATCTGCAGGGCGGCGTGAAACTGACCGCATCCGAAGCCGGAGCGGTGGAGGCCGGCGCGTGAGCCGCCTGCTCATAGACCGAGAAATCCCCGACTCCGATGCAATGCACCAGCTGGGGATTGACCTCGCCGCACAGTTGAAAGCGGGGGACGTGGTTGTCCTGACCGGCCCACTCGGCGCCGGCAAGACCACTCTTAGTCGCGGCATCGGTGAGGGGCTCAAAGTGGTTGGTACTGTTTCTAGCCCAACCTTTGTGATTGCCAGAACCCACAAGCGCACCGAAGGAGGGCCAGAGTTGGTTCACGTTGACGCCTACCGACTTGGTTCGCCAGCCGAACTGGATGACCTAGACATTGACTTCAAGAATTCCATCACGCTGATTGAGTGGGGCCGTGGCTTCACCGATGGCCTTAGCGACTCCTGGCTGGACATCGAGATCGAGCGCGACCACACCGGAGCCAGTGAGGTTCGCAAGATTCGCGTGCTTGGTGAAGGCCCACGTTGGGAGGCGGCATGAGTTACCTCCTGGCCATTGACACCACTGCCGGAACCGGCGTCGCTCTGCTCAAAGACGGCATGGTCGTCGCCGAGGTTCAGCAGGATCAGGGCGTGAAGCACGCCGAGCAGATTGGCGACTCGCTCGCTCAGGTTTTTGCCACCACCGGACTGCGCCCGCAGGCGATTGATCTGGTTGCGGTAGGCCGCGGACCGGCACTTTTCACAGGCCTCCGCGTTGGCATTGCCGCCGGAATCATGTTTGCCGAGGCTGCTGGTGCGCAGCTCTGCGGAGTGGTCAGCCACGACGCCATTGCCCTCAGTCTCTATACCTCAGACGGCAACCTGCCTGAGCACCCGCTCTTCATCCACACCGATGCCCGCCGCGGCGAGGTCTACTGGGCACTCTACGGAGGGCTGGATTCCAACCACCTGCCAATCGTGCTTGCCGGCCCATCGGTGGGTAAATACGAAGATGTGGTTGCAGCGCTTACCGCCGAACACGGCGAGCTTACCGACCGCACCGGAGGCGCGACAGCAGCCTGGGTGGCCCGCCTTGCCGAACTGCAGTTGGCTGCCGGCGCCACCAACCCGGATGTGAGCGCCCTCTACCTGCGCGCGCCGGACGCAACCCAACCCAAGCCAAACCAGTTGTTTGGAAAGCGGGTGAGCGGCTAATGCCTCAGTTCACCATTCGTAAGGCCGGCCTGGCAGACCTTCCAGCAATCATGCAGCTTGAGCAGGCTTCATTCCCCACCGATGCCTGGAGCGAAGCCTCCATGCGAGACGAGCTAGTTTCGCCGCACACCGAATACGTGCTGCTGGTGCGCCTGACGCCGGGAAGTGCCGGCTACGAGGTGTTCGGCTACGCGGGTCTGAGCAAACTTTCCGGCAGCGAGCAGAGCGACGTTCAGACCGTGGCGATTGCAGACTCGGTCCGAGGCAAGGGCTACGGCCGCCGCCTCATGGAGCACTTGATTCAACTGGCTCGCCGCAAGCACGCCCGACAGCTCTTCCTAGAGGTTCGAGCCGACAACCCGGTAGCGCACGGGCTCTATGTCTCGCTGGGTTTCACCGAGATTGACCGCCGCAAGGGCTACTACCAGCCGGATGGCGTGGACGCCATTGTGATGTGCCTGGAGCTACCGGCCGAGGCGCTCCCAGAACCGATCGTGCTCGGCATCGAGTCGTCTTGCGACGAAACCGGTGTGGGCATCGTGCGCGGCGGCACCCTGCTGGCCAACGTGATTTCCTCTTCGATGGATCTGCACGCCCGCTTTGGTGGCGTGGTGCCCGAGGTGGCCGCTCGCGCCCACCTGGAGGCGCTCCAGCCAACTCTGCGTCAGGCGCTCGCCGAGGCCAAGATCACACTCGACGAAGTTGATGCCATTGCGGTTGCCAACGGCCCCGGTCTAGCGGGCGCGCTTATGGTTGGGGTTGGAGCCGCCAAGGCTCTGTCTGTCGGTCTGGGAAAGCCGATCTATGCCGTGAACCACCTGGTTGGTCACGTGGGCGCCGACGTCCTGGAACGCGGTCAGGTTGAAGTTCCGACCATTGCGCTTCTGGTGTCCGGTGGGCACACCTCGCTCCTGTTGGTGCGCGACATCCTCGATGACGTGGAGCTCCTGGGCGAGACCATCGACGATGCCGCCGGCGAGGCCTTCGACAAGGTGGCCCGCGTTCTAGGCCTCAAGTACCCGGGCGGACCTGAGATCGATAGGGCTGCATCGGAGGGGGACCCGAACGCCATTCGCTTCCCACGCGGACTCACCCTGCCAAAGGACATGGAGAAGCACCGCTACGACTTCTCGTTCTCCGGACTTAAGACCGCGGTTGCCCGCTGGGTTGAGGTCAAGGTAGACGCCGACGAGGAGTTCTCGATTCCTGACGTTGCCGCCAGTTTCCGCGAGGCCGTGGTTGACGTGTTAGTGACCAAGGCCGTCAACGCCTGCCTCGACCACAAGGTTCCGCGCCTGCTGCTCGGCGGTGGAGTGGTGGCAAACCGTCGACTTCGCGAGGTGGCCGCCGAGCGCTGCGCCAAGCACGGCATCGAGCTGCGCATCCCGGCCTTCAGCCTCTGCACCGACAACGGAGCGATGATTGCTGCCCTGGGTGCACAGCTGGTGATGGCCGGCCGTGCGCCAAGCGACCTGGGATTCGGTGCCGACAGCACCCTGCCGGTGACCACGGTTCAGACCGTTTAGGTGCTCTCCGGCACTCTCAACAAACTCCCAGATTCCACACAGGTAAAACTCAGCACCACCTGTTTTTCTATAACTAGCCAAAAACCACAAACGGCTAGGAGCAATCAAATGGCAAAGACCGAAGTGCTAGACACCACCGATGCAGCAACCCCTGCAGAAGTGCCAGCGGCTGCAACCGCTAAGTACGACTTCACCAAGTTGAACACCCTGGCCGTGGTTTCCCTGGCCGCCGCAATCTCCTGGGTTGGCGCAGTTGCCGGTGTAATCACCGGTCACATCGCACTGGCTCAGATCAAGCGCAGCGGCGAGAAGGGTCGTGGCCTGGCCATCACCGGTCTGGTGCTCGGCTACCTCTACATCGCAGGCTCGATCTTCTTCGGTCTGCTAATGCTGCTTTTCAGCCTCCGCGGCTGGATTGGTGCCGACGACTTCGGCCCTCGCCAGTACGGCACCTACGGCCCGGGCATGATGACCCAGTGGCGCAACTAACAACGCTCTAAAACTGAATAGTCTTTTCCTTCCATTTCAGGCATTTTCTCTCCTTTTTGTGTCTTGAAACTGCGAAACCCCGCGAGATTTGTGCCCTCGCGGGGTTCGTGGTTTAAGGGGAGTAGGCCTGGCGCCTCCTAGGAAGCCAGCGGCTCGCAGATGAGGACGCGGTGCGTCTCGCCAACTCGGGTCACAATCAGAGTCGCCTTGCCGGCTCCCTTGGGGTCCAGTTCCTTGCGTAGCTGCTCCGGAACAATGTCGGCTCCGCGCTTTTTGATTTCCAAAACACCGATGTCCGCCTCGCGCAACCTTGCCTTGAGTTTCTTGCGGTCGAAGGCCATCTCCTCGATGACCCGGTAGCCCTTTAGCCAAGGCGAGCTAATCTCTTGGCTACCGGTCAGGTAGGCGATGCCCGCACTGAATCCGTGCAGTCCAAGCTGCTCGGCCAGCAGGCCAATCAGGTGTGAGCGCACCACTGCGTTGTCTGGCTCGTAGACAAACTCTGCGAGCTCGCCCAGTGGCGCGTGGGTGCCGTCGGTGCTGGCAGTGGAGAGTTCGTGGGTGCCAGCATCGGTGACAAGCAGCGCGCTGCGGACAATTCCGGGGCGGGCTGCGGCTCCAAACCAGAGGCCGAGTTCAACTAGGTCGCCGTTTACCGAGACCCACTGTGCCTCGGCACCCTCGGGGATTCCCTCGTGCGGGTGCCCCGGGCCCAACTTGATGCCGGCGGCCTTCACGCCTGCATCGGTGCAACGCTCCACCACCCAGTCGAAGTTGGGGGAGAACTCGGCCGGGTCAAACTTGCGACTAACGGCGGCTCGCTTTGGCCCGTTGAGCTCACGCCGAGCCGGGTCGAAGAACAACGCCTCGGCTGGCTTGTCGCCGGCAAACTCGATCGTGGTCACATCCGCCAGTTCAACGCTTGCGTTCTCAAACGGAAGCAGGTTGAAGGTGGCGCAAGCGGCCGTCACCTCGTCAAGTTCATAGGCGCGCACAATAAGCCCAAGAGATGCCAGTGCTAGGGACTCGGCACCGATGCCGCAACCTAGATCTGCCACCGATGCCACTCCGGCCTTCCGAAAGCGGCCAGCATGGAGGGCGGCAACCCGGAGGCGGCTGGCTTGCTCGAGACCGGGCTCGGTGAAGAGCATTGAGTTTGCGAAGTCTCCGAACTTGCTCTCGGCTCTGCGTCGGAGTTTGGCCTGGGTCAGTACCGCGGCAACAAGACCAGGTGCGTGGCCCGCGGCTCGCAGCTGGCTGACCAGCTTCACCACATCGGTCTTGGAGCTGTAGTCCACTTCGGAGAGCAGCTTGCGACCCTCCGCCGATAGCAGATCAACCAGCTCCTGACGTTCCATAAAGAAAAGGTTAGCGGGAGGCTTGCTGGCCGCGGCGGCGAAGGCATCGGTGAAAGGGTGAACTAGCACTCTGGGGTGGCGAGTGCTAATATCTCTCCTGTAACCCCGTTGTTTAGACAAAAAGAGGTAGATCGTGTCGGTACAGATTAAGCCACTAGAGGACCGCATCGTCGTTCGTCCAATGCCAGCTGAGCAGGTAACCGCTTCGGGCCTGGTCATCCCTGACACTGCCACCAAGGAGAAGCCACAGGAGGCCGAGGTTATTGCCGTAGGTCCAGGTCGCTTCGACGACAATGGCAACCGCATCCCACTGGATGTTGCCGTGGGCGACAAGGTTCTTTTCAGCAAGTACGGCGGCACCGAGATCAAGTTCGGTGGCGACGAGTACCTGGTGCTCAGCGCTCGCGACGTACTCGCAATCGTGGTTCGCTAACCAATCACTTCAAAACCCTCGGTTCCTTCGGGCGCCGGGGGTTTTGCCTTTCCCGGGGGATAGGCTTGCCCTGTGAGCCAGACACCGTCGTCGAATCAGAGCCAACCTGCCCAACAGCCGGAGGGTAAGAACACTCGCAAGGGCCTGCTCTTCGCGTTTGGCGCCTACGCCATCTGGGGATCGTTCCCAATCATCATCCACTCCCTGGACTTCGCAAATCCGTATGAAGTGGTGGCCTGGCGCATCATCTTTGGAATGGTGCTAGCCGTTCTAATGCTCACGGTGTCCAAGGCCTGGAAGCCACTCTGGGAAGTGGTTCGAAACCGCAAGCTATTCACGCTGCTGGTCATCTCCAGCGCCCTCATCTACGTGAACTGGTTGGTGTACGTGCTGGGTGTCTCCAGCGGGCACATCGTTGAATCGTCGCTGGGCTACTTCATCAACCCGCTGGTAACCGTGGTGCTTGCCGTCTTCTTCCAGCGCGAGAAGCTAACCCGCATCCAGTGGGTGGCGGTGACCCTCGGCGCCATCGCGGTCACCGTGCTCACCATCGACTACGGACACCTCCCGCTGATCGCACTATCCCTTGCGCTGTCTTTCGGCTTCTACGGTCTGGTCAAAGCCCGCACCGGCGGCACCATCACCCCACTCATCGGCTACTCGGTTGAGACGGCAATGCTGGTGCCGGTTGCCATCATCCAGCTGATTGTGGTGGGTTCAAGCATCGGTGTGAAGTTTGGCACCGATGGCTTCTACAGTTGGTTTGGCCTCGCCCTGTTTGGATTCCTGACGGCCATTCCGCTCATCCTGTTTGGTTCCGCCGCCAAGCACCTACCGCTGGCCTGGGTGGGATTCATGCAGTACCTCACCCCCAGCATTCAGTTTGTTTTGGCCCTCGTGGTCTTCCACGAACCAATGCCGGCGGCCCGTTGGATTGGCTTTGGCATCGTTTGGCTCGGCCTAGCTGTTTTGATGGCACCGATGCTTCTGAAGCGCAAAAAATAGGGATTTCTGCCGATTCTTCGCTCCCAAACGAGGATTGTTAATCCTTTGTTACATTACGAGGCAACCGCTAGGAATTAGAACATTCTTTGGCTCTAAACTTAATTTGCTAACGAGAAACACCCGTTTCTCACAACCAACATAGGAGTTGTATTCATGAGCATTCGCATCACCCGCCGCAAGGCACTCGGTGCTGTTGCTGCAGTTGCAGCCGCGAGCTTGGCCATCGGTGTATCGATGCCAGCTAACGCAGCAGGCGCAGCAGACAAGACCCTGAAGATCACCAGCATTCTTCCACTGACCGGTGCACTCGCATTCCTGTACCCACCAATGGAGGCTGGCGCATCGCTGGCAGTTGACGACATCAACGCTGCCGGTGGAGTTCTGGGCAACAAGGTTTCCATCAACTGGAAGGACTCGGGCGACGGCACCAACCTCGCTGTTTCCACCCAGTCGGCTACCGCAGCAATCGCTGACGGCACTGACGTTGTACTTGGTGCAGCTGCTTCTGGTGTTACCCGTAACATCATCAACCAGATCACCGGCGCCAAGATCGTTGAGATCTCGCCTTCGAACACCGCTCCTGACCTGAGCACCTGGAACGACGGCGGCTACTACTTCCGCACCGCTCCAAGCGACATGCTTCAGGGCCGCATCGCTGCCAACCAGATCCTTCAGGATGGCGCTCAGAACGTAGCCGTTATGTACGCAAACAACTCGTACGGTACCGGTCTGATGAACGTTGCAAAGAGCCAGCTTTCGGCTGGTGGCGCAACCGTCAAGGTGTTCTCGTTCCCAGAGGCTGAGACCAACTTCGACTCGATCGTTTCGCAGGTTACCGCCTCGAACCCAGACGCAGTTCTGATCATCTCCTACGACGAGACCAAGAAGGCTCTGCCAGCTCTTAAGGCTGCAGGCTTCCCTGGTGGAAACATCTACCTCGTTGACGGAAACACCATCGACTACAGCAAGGACTCGTTCGCTTCGTACCTCGCTGGTGCTCAGGGAACCATCCCTGGTGGAGCTACCACCGATGCATTCAAGAACCGTCTGAAGGCAAAGTACGCCAAGCTGCACCCAGGTAAGACCCTTTCGGACTTCACCTACGCAGCTGAGTCGTACGACGCTATCGTTCTGGCAGCTCTCGCAGCTCAGAGCGCTGGCAAGGCAACTGGTGCCGCAATCAAGGGCCAGCTGACCAACGTCTCGCTGGCTGGTGCTGGCAAGGTAACCGTAACCTCCTTCGCAGCTGGCCTCAAGGCCATCAAGGCTGGCAAGAAGGTCAACTACGACGGCTTCAGCGGCCCAGTAGAGTTCGACAAGAACGGTGACCCAACCGGTGCATTCATCGGCATCTACCGCTACACCTCGAAGGGTACCAACGTACTCGTCAAGACCGTAGCTGGTAACAAGTAAGTCTGATTCCTAGGAATCAAACCCACTGAGAGAATCCCTCGGGCCTTCGGGCCCGGGGGATTTTCCTTTTAATTGAGTTCTGGCCGAGATTCGCTAGATTGCGATCTGTCCGCTTATGCAGGTGACTGTGTCGCCACCGACCCAGACATCGCCATTCTCGTCTGCAGTCAAGCGGATGATTCCTTGCCTCCCAAGGCGAGCGCCTTGCGAGGCAACATATGCTCCCGATGTGCGCCCACTTCGGAATAGCCACTGGGCCACGCTCGCATTCAGGCTCCCCGTGACTGGGTCCTCCAGGACCCCGACTTTTGGCGCGAATGCTCGAAGCTCGTATGCTGCATTGCTTCCCTCTGGGTATCTGCCTAGGATTCCAAGCATCAACTGCGAACCCGCCTCGAACTTGGGTTCTACCTCTAGAACATGTTTCGCCGAGGCCAGTTCCACGCAAATCCAACCGGGACCATTGTCAACGTACTGGTGCGCCACAACGTCTGATTCAGAGACGTCTAATTCACGCACTACTTCGGCCAATAGGTCAGCGTCGAGCGGGCCGCTTTTTACAGTCTCTGGTGCGCGGAACGATAGGCGAGACTGGCCTGCGTCACTTTGCGCTCGCTTCAGGGCGACTAGGCCAACACCGCATTCTTGAATCAACTCCCCGGGGTTCTTTGGCGATCCACCATGTTCTAACCAGGCGTGGGCCGATCCGAGAGTCGGGTGGCCAGCAAAAGGGAGTTCTCCGCCTGGGGTGAATATCCTGAGCCGATAGTCCGCATCGGCATGGGTAGGGCTGAGAATGAATGTGGTCTCAGAAAGGTTGGTCCAGCTCGCCAAGCGCTGCATAGATTCATCACTCATGCCGTCAGCCTCAACAACCACCGCCACAGGGTTACCTAGGTAGGGTGTCTCCGCGAAAACATCAACCTGAGCAAAGGCCCGTTGTTTTGCCACCATTTCAGTTCCTCTCCATCTGACGCAATTCTTTCAGGTTTGACCAAAAACGCAGGCAAAGCTAAGGGCCCGCCGGATTACTCCGGCGAGCCCTTAGGTAAGTGCTTCGGTTTACAGCTCGGCCAGGTTACCCAGGTAGAGCTCAACCATCTTCGGGTCGTTCAGCAGCTCGCGACCGGTACCGGTGTGGGCATCGGTGCCCTGGTCCAGCACGTAGGCGCGGTCACAGATCTGCAGGCAACGACGAGCGTTCTGCTCCACCATAACCACGGTCACGCCGGCCTGGTTGACCTGCTTGACGCGGAGGAAGGCCTCGTCCTGACGAACAGGCGAGAGACCAGCGGAAGGCTCGTCCAGCAGCAGTACTGATGGGTTTACCATCAGGGCGCGGCCCATGGCCACCATCTGACGCTCACCACCGGAAAGCGAGCCAGCCTTCTGGGCGCGACGCTTGCCTAGGTCAGGGAAGATGTTGGTTACAAACTCGAAGCGCTCGTTGAAGTCCTTCGGGTTCTGGAACACACCCATCTCAAGGTTCTCCTGAATGGAGAGGCTCGGGAAGACGTTGTTGGTCTGTGGAACAAAGGCAACCTTCTTGGAGACCAGCTTGTTGGCCTTCAGGTTGGTGATGTCCTCACCCTTCAACCAGATCTTGCCCGAACGCACGTTCACTAGGCCGAAGATTGCCTTGAGCAGGGTGGACTTACCGGCGCCGTTAGGGCCGATGATTCCAATCAGCTCGCCCTCGTGGGCGGTGAGCGAACAACCGTTCAGGATGTTGATTCCAGGCAGGTAACCGGCGTCCACGTTGTCCACAAAGACAACGGCATCGGTGCGCGCCACAGCGGCGCTCATCAGGTTCTCCGACATTAGTTGCCCTCCTTGACGGTGTCGATCGACACGGTTCCCAGGTCATCGTTGGCGTGCGCACCCAGGTAGGCGTCAATCACGGCAGGGTTCTTCATGACCACGTCAGGTGGACCCTCGGCAACGATCTTGCCTTCGGCCATTACAACCACCCAGTCACTGATGTGACGAACCATGTGCATGTCGTGCTCAACGAAGAGCACAGTGGTGCCGGTCTCCTTGAGGCCCTTAATGTGGTCGAGCAGGCTCTGAGTCAGAGCTGGGTTCACACCGGCCATTGGCTCGTCGAGCATGACTAGCTTTGGGTCGCTCATGAGGGCGCGAGCCATCTCGAGCAGCTTGCGCTGGCCACCGGAAAGGGCGGCTGCGTAGTCCTCGCGCTTGGCGTCAAGCTTGAAACGCTTGAGCAGCACGTCGGCACGCTCGGTGATCTCCTGCTCCTTCTTGGCCCAGAGTGGGCGCACGAAGGACTTGAAGAAGCTCTCGCCAGGGTTGTCCTGAGCACCGAGACGCATGTTGTCAATCACGGTGAGCAGGCTGAGTGCCTTGGTGAGCTGGAAGGTGCGAACCATTCCCCAGCGAGCAACGCGGTGCGGAGCGATGCCCGCCAGCTGCTTGCCCTCGAAGGTCCAGGTACCGGTGTTTGGCTTGTCGAAACCGGTGAGCAGGTTGAACAGCGTGGTCTTACCGGCACCGTTAGGGCCGATGAGAGCGGTGATCTTTCCGCGCGGAATCTCCAGGTGAGCCACGTCAACGGCCTTGTTGCCGCCGAAGCTGCGGGTCACGTTGTCGGCAATGAGGATTGGGTCAACCTTGGCGCAGCCTGGTTCGATTGCACCCTTTGCAATGTCAGAAGTGTTAGCCATTGAACTGCATCTCCTTCTTGTTTCCGAAGAAGCCCTGAGGACGGAATATCACCAGCAGCATGAGGAACAGACCAACCAGCAGGTAGCGGATCTGGCCCACCTGAGCAATGCTCAGGAATGGAAGAGCACCGATGTTTACCAGGCCCTCTAGGACGGTCTGAGTGAGCATCAGGAACATGAAGAACACAGCCGAACCCACGATTGGACCGAGGATGGTGGCAGCGCCTCCGAGGAGCAGCACGGTCCAGGTCATGAAGGTGAAGTTGGACACCCAGGTGCTTGCCTGGTTGGTCTGCGAGGACAGAACGAAGATCATTCCACCAAGCGAACCAATCACACCACCGAGAACCAGTGACTGCATCTTGTAGACGAAGACGTTCTTTCCGAGGGAGCGAACTGCATCTTCATCTTCACGGATGCCCTTGAGGGTACGGCCCCACGGGCTGCGGGTGAGAACTACCAGCAGAACCGCGACGATGGCGACGAGGCCCCAGGCCACGATGCGAACCCAGATTTCCTTCTCGCTCAGGGTCACAATGCCCAGGTCGTAGCGACCCTCTGGGATTGGGTTGTACGAGTAGAAGTCGGTACCGAACTGGCTGAGACCGTTGCTACCACCGGTGGCCCAAGCAAATTGCGAGGTGCCGAAGGCGTAGTAGAGGGCTTGAGCCGCAGCGATGGTCACGATGGCCAGGTAGTCGGCGCGAAGACGCAGGGTAGGGATACCCATGATCAGCGCGAAGACAGCCGAGCAGATGATGCCGAACGCAAACGAGCCCCACATGTTCCAGTGAAGGTTCAGAGTTGCGAAGGCGTAGCCGTAGGCACCGAGAGCGGCGAATGCGGCCTGACCGAAGTTCAGCAGACCGGTGTAACCGAAGTGCATCGCCAGACCCAGTGCACAGAGTGCGTAGGCCGCGGTGAAGACACCGAATAGCTCACCAGCGGTGAGGCTAAAGATTTGTGCGAAATCCATTTCTATCCTCCTTAACCCAGTCGCTGCTTCTTGCCGAGAACACCCTGTGGGCGCACGATCAGAATCACAATCAGGATCACCAGCGCGGCTGCGTAGCGAAGTTCGTTTGGAATGAAGAGGTTGGAAACTTCAACCACCATTCCGATGATGAGTGCACCAACGGTCGCACCGAAAGCGGTTCCCAGACCACCAAGGGTCACTGCTGCGAACAGCAGAAGCAGGAGGTCGAATCCGGTGAGCCAGTTTGCCTGGAACTCAAGGCCGTAGAGCACACCGGCTAGACCGGTGAGAGCTGCGGCTGCAATCCAGACGATGCGGATGATGCGCTCAACGTCGATACCGGTGGCAGATGCCAGCGGGGCGTTGTCGCTCACCGCGCGGGTTGCCTTACCGATGCGGGTGCGGGTTAGGAACAGAGCCACACCAACCAGTGCAACCGCTGCGATGCCCATGCCCCAGAGGGTGATGTTGGTGGTGTCGATGCTGCCGATCTTTACCGAGGTAGCGCCACCGGCGATGTCCTTGGTGTCACCGTTGAACAGCAAGAGGTACACGTAGCGCATCACGATGCTGAAACCGATGGAGACGATCATCATCTGGTTTAGGCCCATGCGACGCTTGCGCAGCGGCTTCCAGAGCCAGGCGTCCTGCGCCCAACCGAAGGCCGAAGTGATCAGGATTGCGGCAATGGCCGCGAGAATGATTGGCCACCCCATGCTGGCGTGCAGCAACCACATCATCAGTGCACCGATGGTCACCATCTCGCCGTGGGCGAAGTTGCTGAGGCCGGTGGTTCCGAAGATGAGCGAGATGCCGATTGCAGCTAGCGCCAGGAGGAGGCCAAAGTTCAGTCCCGAGAAGACGCGGCTGATCAGCTGGCTGCCAAAGCTCTCGGTCTGGATAACCTGACCGCCGAACTTGAACAGTACCGGAGCAAACGAGAACTGGGTGAGGTCTGCGGTCATGGTTGGGTTCACCACCGCGTAACCCTTAGGCAAGGTGCTCTGGTCAATGGTGACCGTGTACTTGCCGGCATCCGGTACCGCGATGTTCCAGCGGCCGGTGGCATCGGAGGTGCCCTTGGCGCTGAATGAGCCGAGGGTTGCGGTGATGGTTACACCGGCAACTGGCTTGCCATTTAGCTTGAGGGCGCCGGCGATGCTGTAAGCCCAGGTGCTGGGATCGCTTGCGGCTGAGATTTGGTGGTTGTGGACTGCTGCGGCAGTGTGGGCGGGCGCAGCGGCATTAGCCGGTGCTGAAACGGTGAGCAGACCAGCTGCTAACGCGATTGCCGCCAACATGAATGCCCAGCCACGTCCCAGTGGGGTGGTAGGACGGCTCAATGTGACCTCCAGGTAGGGCAAAGGTCCTTTTGAGCGCCTTTGCGAACTGAAATACTTAGCGAAGTCCGCTTTGTTCAGACTTCATTAACCTGAAAAAGCATACTCCTGTTGTACCAACTGGAGGGGGTTCGTTACCAAGCCGAAACGGTAGACTTAACACACTTTTAACACGCCACAAGCGAGGCTCTTTTCATGACCGAAAACAACCCATTTGGTTTCATTGGACTCACCTACGATGACGTCCTTCTCCTGCCGGGCGAATCCAACATAGTTCCAAGCGGAGTTAACACCAAGACTCAGCTCACCAAGCGCATCAGCATCAACATTCCGCTGCTGTCTTCGGCTATGGATACGGTCACCGAATCTCGCATGGCAATCGCCATGGCCCGTCAGGGCGGCATCGGTGTGCTGCACCGCAACCTTTCGATTGAAGCTCAGGCCGCTGAGGTTGACCGCGTTAAGCGTTCGGAGGCCGGCATGATCAGCCACCCGGTCACCACCACCCCGCTGAGCACCATCCAGGAAGTGGACGAGCTCTGTAACCGTTACCGAGTTTCGGGTCTGCCAGTTGTGGACGAGGACGACATTCTGGTTGGCATCGTCACCAACCGCGACATGCGTTTTGTTCTGGACGTTCAGCGCACCACCACTCTGGTGAAAGACGTAATGACTCCGATGCCACTGGTGACCGCACCGGTTGGCATCAACCCTGACGACGCAATCGCGATCTTCGCGCAGCACCGCATTGAGAAGCTGCCACTGGTTGATGCCGCTGGCAAGCTGCGCGGCCTAATCACCATCAAGGACTTTGACAAGAGCGAGAAGTACCC
>JAGWUG010000107.1 GCA_028868555.1 Actinomycetales bacterium
CCAGCCACAAAATCCTGTTTGATCTGTCCGCGCATCTTGGCCAGGGCTGCCAGTTGCTCGGTCTTTACCTTGTCGCTCTCGACAACTAACTGACTGACCAGGGCGGCAAGCTCGTCAACGATGCCAGGCTGCTGCATCACCTTGATGTCGCGGCTGAATCGCTGCTGACCAATCTGCTCGAAGAACAGGCGGCCTTTGTCCACGTAGTAGAGGCAGATGGCCGGAACGTTTGCCACGGTGGCCAGAATGGCCGAGTGCAGGCGGCTGGCAACAAAGAACTTGGCGTGACCAATCAGTGCCAGGTAGTCGCTCGGGCTGATGTTGTCGCCGGCAATCACCACGGTGCGCTCACCGTGCTTCATGCGGGCCACCACCTGGCGGGCAAACTCAGGGTCGTCCTCGCCGCCACCAACGTGCATCGGGAAAAACACTAGGTTCACGTCGTGCTGCTCAACCACGCGGTCGGCCAGCGCCGCCAGGTTGGTCAGGTAGGTGTCCAGTTCCGGCGAGTTGGAGGCATCGGTGCGAGCCCAGAAGCGGAACTTGGCAGGCAGCCAACCGGAGTGCGAGTAGTGGAACCAGCGGCGAAGACCAAAGCCGGCGAAGTTGTGGAGGAAGTGGCTCTCCACTTCCTGGTCCTCAACGAAGCGGTCCCAGATTTCGGTGGTCATCGGCACTGCAGCATCAAATACTGCCGGGTCAAAGGAGGAGACCACGGGAATCTTTACGCCCCAGGACTCCAGCTTGGTCTTTGACTCGGCGTCGCGCACCAGGAATGCCTTGCAGCGGCCTACGGTGAAGGCAATCACGCGCTTGGAGATGCTGGCGCTGGTTGGGCCGATGCCCTGGAAGGCGCCGACAATGTTGCGGTTGGCCAGCGAGACCGCCCAGATCTTGAGCGCCCAGTAGAACAGGCCCAGCTTGTTGGTGTAGTCCTTGAGGATCTCGCCACCACCCCAGAGGATGAGGTCGGCGTGGCGAGCGTGGCTCAAAAGCGCAAAGAAATCGGCCGGCTTTACCGAGTAAGGAGACATGGGGTGGAAGTTGATTCCAAACCAGTCTTGGTCGCGGTCCTGGTACTGGGAGAGGCTCCAGATGTGGGCATCCGGGTAGACCTGGCGGATCAGTTCGATGTTGCCGGCGAGGATGGCGCGGTCACCGCGATTCTTGGGAGAATCGCTGTTCAGAATGAGGACTCGCACGCCGTGGCCTTTCGGTAGCCGTTCGCTCCTAAAATTACCCTATGAAGCCAAAGTTGCTGGTGCTCGCCTCCACCTTTCCGGGCACCCCCGGCGATGGCACGCCCGCCTTTGTGCTGGACCTTGCCTGGCAACAGGCCAAAGAGTTTGATGTCACGGTTCTAACCCCGATGACCCCGGGCGCCAAGCCCGCCGAATCCATAGCCTCGCCCGACGGCACAACGGCCGTGCATGTGGTTCGCTACCGTTACTTCTTCAAGCGGTGGGAAGACCTGGCCCACGGCGCCATTCTGGACAACCTCAAGGCCCGCAAGAGTCGCCTGCTGCAGGTTCCACTGCTGGCCCACTTCCTCTTCTACGGCACGCGTCGCCTGGTGCGCCAGCTCCAGCCGGCCGCCATCCATTCGCACTGGGTAATCCCGCAGGGCATCCTGGCAACCCTTGCCGCCCCCAAGGTTCCAATGTTGGTGACCACCCACGGCGGTGACATCTACGCCCTCAATTCCGCACCGATGCTGGCACTCAAGCGCTGGGTGTTCGGCCGAGCCAAGGCCATCACAACGGTGAACTCGCAGATGAAGGCACGCCTGGTGGAGTGGGGTCAGCCGGACGAAAAGATTTCGCTACTGCCCATGGGCGTGGACACGGCATCGGTGGGTGAGCTGGCGGCCAAGACCGCCAAGGTCGCCGGCCAGATGCTGGTGGTTGGCCGACTGGTGGAGAAGAAGGGCATCGAGTACCTGTTTGAGGCCCTGCGTTTGCTGAATGCCCGCGGGGTGGTCCTGGGCAAGCTGGTGGTCATCGGCGATGGACCAATCCGCGCTGATCTAGAGGCCAAGACTGCCGGTCTGAACGTGGAGTTCCGGGGACAGCGCGGTCGCGCCGAGGTGCACCAGGCCATCGCCGAGAGTGAGGTCATGCTGATTCCATCGGTGACCGCGGCCAACGGCGACCAGGAGGGTTTGCCGGTCACGCTGCTGGAGGGCGGAGCGGGTCAGATCTGCGTTGTGGCCAGTGATCTTCCAGGCATCGACGAGGTCATCACTACCGAAGAGAGCGGCCTGCTGGTTCCGCAGCGCGATGCCGTGGCGCTTGCCGGCGCTCTCGAGCGCGTGTTGGGAGATGCCAAGCTGCGCGCCGAACTGGCCGCTGGTATCGCCAAGAGCGTCAAGCGTTTCGACATCAATGTGATTGGTGCCGGCTACAACCAGGTGCTCAAGAGCATCGCCTCAGAGGAGAATCTCGCATGATGAGCTTTGCCGAGTTTTGGGACCGGTTCACCGCGGTTGAGGCCAAGAGCAAGGCGGTGAGTGCTCGCTTCTCGAGCGTTCAGCTCTACCCGCTGCTGCGCACCCGCATCTTCTACGCAGTTGCCCAGGAGCTGGGGCTATTCGACAACCCGCACCCAAACTTCTCCAAGCCGGAACTGGAGGAGGGTCTGCCTGCCCTCCCGGATCTCACCGCGCTTCCCAAGGTTGACGCGGTGGTCATTCCCTTCCGTCGCCGGGTGGGCGGGGGTGAGCCATATTCCGACGCCATCATCGAGCGCCTAAAGCGCGAGGGTAAGACCTATCGCGTTGTCGACTTCGACTTCGATGCTGAGGAGTACGGCAGGGATGCATCGGTGCTTGATTTGGGCCGACTGCGCGAGGCCTACACCGAGCGATTCACGGAGCAGGTGAACAAGCACCTGCGCATCACCAGCCGCGAGAACGCGGAGAACCGCTGGACCGAGATTGTGACCGCCTTTGAGAGCGGCTTTGACATCAAGCTTGAGAAGTTTGAGAAGTACCCCAAGTACCTGGTGCGCCGCACACTGATTGACCAGCTTGGCTTTGGCGAGCTCTTCAAGGACCTGGGCGCCAAGGAGCTTTACCTGGTGAATGCCTATAGCGAGCCATCGCTGGTGCTGGCCGCCAAGAAGGCGGGGCTCACCGTCACCGAGATTCAGCACGGCTTCATCTCCAAGTTCCACCCCGCGTACTCCTACCCGCAGGAGGGAAAGCTGGGTGGCCTCATCAAGAAGCGCCAGGTGGTTGAGAGCGTTGCACAGCGCATTGCGGTCTGGGGCAGCTACTGGGGCAGCCCGGAGAGTGGCGTGACTCTGCCGCTCGGAACCGAGCCGGTGGTCACCGGACCAACCCTGCCGTTTGCCGAGTATCGCGCCAAGGCGCTCGCCGAGAATCGAATCGTTTCCAAGCAGGTGCTGTTCACCAGCCAGGGCGCCATTGGTGGCGAGCTGTTCAAGGCAGCGGTTGCCACCGCTCGTGCGCTGAGTGACCACAAGGTCATCTACCGACTGCACCCCAACGAGTCGCTCGCCGACTACGAGGCACTTGGGGCGGCGCTCGCCGCCGACTACGGCACCGACCTGCCGGCCAACTTCTCACTCAGCCACCGCGACCCGGTTTTCCTTGATCTGGTCAGCCGCAGCGAGTTCCTCATCGGTGCATTCAGCACGACCCTGTTTGAGGGTCTGGCCCTGGGCTGCAAGGCCCTGGTGCTGCCGCTGAGCGGATACGAGAACGTGCTGCCGGCGATTGAGGCCGGCGACCTCACCCTGATTAGTAATCTGGAAGCACTGCCGGAGTACCTGGCCGCTGCTAAGCCAGCCCAAGACCCATTCCGCTACTACGCCTAACCGCGCGCCACTTGGCCGCCAAAGAGAGACACCGATGATCAACTTCCAGCTCAACGGCAAGACCTACGACTACCTGAACCCGTATGTGATCGCCGAGATCGGCGTGAACCACGAGGGATCGCTCGAGCGCGCCAAGGAAATGATTGACCAGGTGGCTCGCGCCGGCGGTCACGCGGCCAAGTTCCAGACCTACAAGGCCGCCACTCTGGCCGCCAAGAGCACCAGCCCTGCCTACTGGGACCAGACCAAGGAGCCAACCTCCAGCCAGTACGAGCTGTTCCAGCGCTGGGACAACTTTGGTCCAACCGAGTAC
>JAGWUG010000108.1 GCA_028868555.1 Actinomycetales bacterium
TTCCCACGTGTTTCCATCACCGATGCCTACCAGATCATCGCCGAGCGCGGTCACGTGATCGAGCGCGGTGGCGACCTCGACCCTGAGGGCGAGCGTCAGATCGCCGCTCACGTAGCCGAGAAGTTTGGCCACGAGTTCGTCTTCGTGACCGACTACCCAATCTCGGTTCGCCCGTTCTATCACATGCGTCACGAGGACGACCCGAAGCTCACCAAGAGCTACGACCTGATCTGGCGCGGCACCGAGATCACCACCGGCGCACAGCGCGAGCACCGCATCGAGAAGCTGGTTACTCAGGCCAAGGAGAAGGGTCTGCACCCTGAGGGCCTCAAGGAGACCTACCTGGACTTCTTCGAGTACGGCGCTCCAACCCACGGCGGTTTTGGAATGGGTCTGGCACGCGTTCTCATGCTGCTACTGCACCAGCCAAACATCCGCGAGGTCACCTACCTGTTCCGTGGCCCAACTCGCCTGATTCCATAGTCAGACTTAAACGCGAAAGCCCCGACCTCAGTCGGGGCTTTTCGTTTGACGGCGTTAGCGCGCTTTTTTCAGCACGGTGTGGGTCTTGGCAGCCCAGTCGTGCTTGCGGCCGAGCAGGCGCAGAACAATCAACAGGATTGGAAACCAGAACTTCTTCAAAATCTGAATGATGAGTCTACGCATCTGTGGTCTCCGTCAACTTGGTCATGAGGCGCTCGGCATCGATGCGCCAGTAGGTGTGCATGTTGCCGTTGATCAGGACAACCGGAATCTCCTCGGCATGCTTGGCGGCCAGGGCTGCATCGTCCTGGATATTCAGCTCGGTCACGGTCACGGATGCGGCGGGGCGGGCATCGGTGAATTCTGAAACCACCTGGTCAAGCACCAGGCGGGCGTCTTCACACAGGTGGCAACCGGGTTTGCCAATCAGGGTGATTTCAATGCCATTAGCCATGTTTTCAGACTACGGCACCCGCATTGGCAATAAACTTTTGGCGTGCCCCCAGCCACCAAGCAACCAAAGATTGAAGCCGCGTTTTTTGACGTGGACAACACCATCATCCGTGGTTCTTCATCGTTCCTGTTTGGCAAGGCGGCGTTCCAAGCTGGCTTCTTTAACCGCACCGATGTTTGGCGATTCGCCTGGCACCAGTTCCGGTTCATTGCTATCGGTGAGACCCAGCACATGGTCACCGACATCAAGGACAAGGCAATGGCTCTCATTGCCGGCCACCGCGCCTCAGACCTGACCGCGCTTTCGGACGAGGTCTTTGAGCTCCACCTGAAGCCAAAGCTGTGGCCGCAGACCGTCAAGTTGGCCAAGGACCACATAGCCGCCGGCCGTGAGGTTTGGCTGGTTACCGCAACTCCGCAGGAGATCGCGGACGTACTAGCTCAGCGTCTGGGTCTGACCGGTGGCATCGGCACCAAGATTGAACGTCACAAGGGTGTGCTGACCGGCAAGATTGAGGGCCACGCCCTGCACGGTAAGCACAAGCGCAAGGCAATCCGTGCCCTCGCAAAGGTACGCAACATCAGCCTTAAGCGTTCCTACGCATACAGCGACAGCCAGAACGACCTGCCGATGCTGACCCTGGTTGGCCACGCAGTTGCCGTGAACCCGGACAAGGTGCTGGCGGTTCACGCCCGTGCCGCCGGCTGGCCCATCCTCGACTTCAAGAAGCGCGAGCTAAAGGCCAACAAGGATGCCGAGTACCGCGCCGCCCTCAAGGTGAAGAAAGCCAAGAACAAGGCTTAGTGCCGGCTTTTTGGCCTCCACTTCTACCCTCTCCCCGCAAAGCAAAAAACCCGCCCCCAAAGGGACGGGCGTTTGCGCTTGAAGAAATCCGAAGATTTACTTCTTATTGCGACGCTGGTGGCGAGTCTTACGAAGAAGCTTGCGGTGCTTCTTCTTGGACATACGCTTGCGACGCTTCTTGATAATAGAACCCACGAAGACCTCACAAAGATTGATTTGGCTGAAAAACTTAAGTCAGCCGGACAGTTGTTCCATTCTAGCCCAGTTTGGGCATACGCTCTAATCGTGACCGAACAGCTCCCGTACCGCACCATCAAGCAATTCGACGGTTTCGAGCTGCGCGAATACCCCAACTACGTTTTGGCTCAGGTTCAGATTCGCGGCGACTTCATCACCGCAGGCAACTCGGCCTTCAACCCACTGCTCCGCTACATCACCGGATCCAACGCCAACAAGGCTCAGCTGGCCATGACCGCGCCAGTGTTCCAATCGTCGGCTGAGCCAGATCACCACATTGTGAGTTTCGCGCTACCGGCATCGGTGAAGTTTGAAAACGCCCCGGTACCCACCGATGCAAAGGTGCGCCTGGTTGAGGTTGCCGGTCACCAGGCCGTGGCCCGCCGATTCACCGGTTTCTGGAGCTATGACCGTTTTCTGCAGCAAGGCGAGCTGATGGAGGAGGCCGTTGAAGAGGCCATCCGCAATGGTGATTTGAACGGCACGATGGTGGGCGAGCCCTACGTGGCGCGCTACAACTCGCCGTTCACTCCGTTCTTCTTGCGTCGCAATGAGGTTGTGGCGGCCTTCGAACCCGCTAAATAACTGTTATCGCGTGCCTTATTTCGCGCGTTAACCCGCGGCTAGTAGAGTTCAAGCGAAACCGAAAGGACTCTCAACATGCCCGCACTGCTTCGTAAAGCCCTAGCCGAGTTCATTGGAACCGGCGTATTCCTCACCGCCATCGTTGGCGTGAACTTCCCAGCCAACCCAAACGTTATTGGCACTGCGGTTCTAGCAACCGCACTTGGACTTATGGTCCTGCTAACAAGTGACACCTCTGGCGGACACCTGAACCCGGCCGTAACCCTGTTCTTTGCTTCGAAGAAGGCAATCTCATGGGGCACCGCAGCCGTCTACATCATTGCCCAGGTCGCAGGTGGAATCGTTGGTGGACAGCTTGGCGGACTCATCCACGGACATAGTGTTGCCACCGTCAACAACCAAATCATCGGCAACGGCGAAGTTCTGAGCGAGATTGTTGCAACCGCTGGTTTGGTCTGGCTAATTGGCTACCTTGCAGCCCGTGAACGTGGCAACATCATTCCTCTGGTGGTTGCACTCTGGGTATTCTCTGCAGCCAACTTCACCAGCACTGGCGCCTCGGCAAACCCTGCCGTGACCATCGCTCGATTCTTCACCGCTTCCGCACCAATTGGTGTTGAGCAGGGTCTGTACTGGATCCTGGCCGAAATCGCCGGTGTTCTGATTGCCATGTTGGCTCTCATGTTTGTGACCCCGGTTGCAGCTAAGAAGAAGTCGAAGAAGTAATACTTCATCCATAAAAAGTACAAATCCCCGCCATTTCTAGAAGATGGCGGGGATTTTTTATAGAAAACCTGCTTATGATTTTCTAGAAATGCCTAAGTACTCACTTCCAAGCCCAAAGCAGGCTCGCGCTAAAGACACCGTTCAGCGCCTGATTGCAGCCACCGATGCCGCCCTCCGCGAGGGAGGCGAATCTTCGGTGCGCGTGCAGGACATCAGTGCAAGTACCGATATCTCCATCGGTTCGATTTACCACCACTTCAAGGATCGAGACGGCTTGATCCGCGCCACTCTGGCCCACAACTACGCGCGCGTGGTGGAGGCTGACATTCCGGCCGTGAAGAACTTCATGACCAGCATCGCCAGCACCAACGAGCTTTCGAGTCGCTACGACGAGATGCTGGAGTTTGTCACCGAGCACTTCAAGAACCAGAGCGCGCTGGAGCGTGCGGCTATTGTCGGCACCTCTGCCGGTCGGCCGCTGATGCAGGCCGAGCTCTCCAAGGTTCAGCACCAGTTGAACGAGAGCGCCACCGAGGTCATGCAGATTGCGGCGGAGCGAAACATGCTCAAGCCACACCTAAACCCGCGCGCAGCGGCAATGGTTGTGCTTGGCCTGCTGCTGGGCCGCGCGGTTGCGGAGTTGGACAGCGATCCCGTCTGTGACGAGGACTGGGCAAAGGCTGCGCTGAGCGCAGCCGGCGGACTATTTACTGGTCCGAGTCACTCTCAGCGGAAGTAGCGCTGCCTGGCTGGGCCTTGGCCTTGCCGAAGACCGTATCCTTGGCCTCCTGGTACTTGCCGGCTGCCTTCTGCTTAGTTTCTTCAACCAAGCCATCAACGGTC
>JAGWUG010000109.1 GCA_028868555.1 Actinomycetales bacterium
GCGCTGAATAATCACCGATGAGGTGACAATCACAAACAAGCCACCGATGAACAGCAGCAGGATTTCTGCGCGAGTGAGGATTGCCATGGCGGCGAGAGCGCCACCGAGGCCGAGCGAACCAGTGTCGCCCATGAAGATTTGTGCCGGCGAGGTGTTGTACCAAAGGAAGCCAATCAAGGCGCCAACGATTGCCGCGCCGATGACCGCTAGGTCGAGTGGGTCGCGCGAGTAGTAGCAGGAGGTCTGGCTGACCACGCGAAGACCACCGCAGGCCTGGTTGAACTTCCAGAACGCGATTACCGCGAAGGCACCGATGGCCATGATGGACGAACCGGTGGCAAGACCGTCGAGTCCATCGGCGATGTTCACACCGTTTGAGGTGCTGGTGACCAGGAAGATGATCCAGATGACGAACAGCACCAGGCCGATGGTGCGGACAACGCTCGAGGTGTTGTCCCACACGAAGTTGGTGCGCCAGATGTCGCGAACGATGCTGAGGTGCGTGGTGGCAGGGGTCTGCCCCTCATCGTTGGGGAACTGCAGCGAAAGAAGGGCGAAAACAGCTGCAATCACGGTCTGACCGGCAATCTTCTGCCAGCCACCGAGACCGAGGCTGCGCTTCTTGTGAGTCTTCAGGAAGTCATCTAGGAACCCAACCAGACCAAGGCCAACCATCATGAAAATCACGAGCAGGGCGCTGACGGTTGGAGGTTCCCCGTTGACAAACTTGCCCACGAAGTAACCGAGAACCGCGCCAACCATGATCACGATGCCACCCATGGTTGGGGTGCCGTGCTTCACGTGGTGGCTCTGCGGGCCGTCAACTCGAATGAACTGACCCAACTGCCACTTGCGGAAAAGGTAGATGAAAACCGGGGTGAGCAGAAGGTTGAAGATGAGGGCAAAGCCACCGGCTACCAGTAGTGCTCTCATTTGCCAACCTCCGCCAGGTCATCTCCAAGGTGGCGCAGGTTTGCGCTCTTGGAACTCTTGACCAATACGATATCTCCGCCTCTAAGGATTCCACGCAGACCGGTCAAAGCCTCGGAAACACTCTCAAAGTACTGAGATTCGCCGTCGAAACTGCCCTCGAAGCTGGCACCCATGTAAACCAGCTTTGCGCCTGGTCCAACCGCGGCGAGAAGGTCGATGTTGAGCCGCACCGCGAGGCGCCCGAGCTTGTCGTGCTCCTCTTTCGAATACTGCCCGAGCTCCGCCATCTCGCCGATGACGGCAACGGTTCGACGGCCGGTTAGGCGGCCCAACTGCGCGAGTGTCTGGAGTGCGGCACGCGAGGAATCCGGGCTGGCGTTGTAGGCGTCGTTGATGATGGTGATGCCGTCTGGGCGCTCCAGCACCTGCATGCGCCAGCGCTCGGCCAGCGGCAAGGCCTGTAGTGCACCGATGATCAAACCACGGTCCACACCCAGACTGTCTGCAACCGCCGCGGAAGCCAGTGCATTCATCACGTGGTGCTCCCCTAGAATCTGCAGGGTGACGCGGTTTACGGAGCCGTCCGGCCAGTGCAGATCGAATGCCGTGCCGGCGAGCGACAACGAGTAGTTGTCGGCCCAGTAATCGGCGTCGGCATTGGTACCAAACCAGAGCTTGGCACCGGCAAAGTCGGCGGCCATCTCGCGAACATTGACGTCGTCAAGATTCAGAACCGCGACGGTGGCGGCATCGGAGCCAACCAGAAGTTCGGCTTTAATCTTGGCGGTGGTCTCAATGCCACCAAATTCTCCAGCGTGAGCCAGACCCACTTTGAGTTCAACCGCAACGTCTGGGCGAACGATTTCGGTCAGGTAGGCGATGCTGCCCGGGCCACCGGCCCCGAGTTCGGCAACCAGGTACTTGGTTTCGCGGTCGATCTTGAGAACCGAGATTGGGGCGCCGACCTCGTTGTTGTAACTCTCAATAGGAGCCACGGTTGGGCCAACCTGGCTCAAGATGGCCCGCAACATGTTCTTGGTGGTGGTCTTGCCGTTGCTTCCGGTGATGCCAATCACCTTTAGGCCGGTTTCGTCGCGCACCCGAGCCAGAACGCCCTTGGCAAGCAGACCCAAGGCCTTCACGGAGTCATCGACCAGCACCTGCGGCAGGTCGACGTCGGTCAGCTCTCGCTCGACAATGGCAGCCACGGCTCCCGCATCCTTGGCGGTTGAAACGAAGTTGTGCCCATCGGTGACTTCGCCGGGCTTGGCCACAAACAGCGATCCGGCCTCAACCAAACGGCTGTCGGTCTCCACACCCGCGGTGATGATGGTCTCGGCACCCGAAAGAACTCGGCCACCAACTAGTTCAGCAACCTGAGCCAGGCTCAGTTCAATCATGACCAACCGGCTTCTGCCAGAGCGGCACGAGCCTGCTCGCGTGCACTGTAAACGGTTCGTTTGCCTTGAATATCGCGGTAATCCTGGTGGCCTGGGCCTGCCCAGAGAATGGCGTCGCCAGGGCCGGCAACCGAAACCGCCTTGCGAATGGCCTGCTCGGGTGGGCTCACCTCGTAGAGTTCGCGGTCAGGAACTGCGGCGCGGGCGCTGTCAAAAAGCACGCGTCGAATGGTTACCGGATTCTCGAAACGCGGGTGGTGATCGGTGATTACAACCACATCGGCGTTCTCGGCAGCGATACGCGCCATGTCGGGGCGCTTGCTGGCGTCACGGTCACCGTCGGCGCCAAACACCATGATGACTCGCCCCTTGGTGACGGCGCGAATGCTGCGGAGGGTGTGCAGGAAGGCATCGGGGCTGTGGCCAAAGTCAACGTAAACGGCCGGGCCCTCAGAGTCTGGCGCGGAAACCGGTTCGGTTCGGCCTGGCAAGAATGCACCGATGCCGTCGCGCACGCGTTCCGCAATCAGGCGCCAGTCGATTCCGGCTTGGATGGCCATGGCGATTGCGAGGCCTCCATTCGCGGCCATGTGGGCACCGATTAGCGGGACGCTGCTGGTGAGCTCCACACCGTTTGGTCCGGTGAGGCGGAAGCTGGTGCGGTTTGGCAATTGCTCGGTGACTTCAACCATCCAGTCGGCAGCCACCGCTGGGTTGCTCGAGATTGTGGTGACCGGAATCTGGCTAGCCGCAACGAAGTCGGCTCCAAAGCTGCTGTCCAGGCAAACCACGCCCATACGGGCGCGCTCCGGGGTGAACAGCTGAGCCTTTGCTTTGAGGTAGGTGGCAAAGTCTGGGTAGTCGTCAAAGTGGTCGTGGCTCAGGTTGGTGAAACCAACCACGTCAAAGTGAATACCGTCCACGCGCAGCTGCGATAGCGCCTGCGCGGATACTTCGATGGCAACGCTGGTGACGCCGCGCTCGCGCATGCGGGCAATCAGCGCCTGCATCTCGGTGGACTCCGGGGTGGTGAGGCGACTGACGATTACCTCACCGGCAATGTGACGCTCGGCCGTGCTGGTTAGCCCGGTGATCTCACCGCACTGGCGCAGCAGCGCCTCAAGCAGGTAACTGGTGGAAGTCTTGCCGTTGGTGCCGGTGGTTCCGTACATCACCGGCAGGTTGCCCGGAACGTTGCCGTAGACAAAAGCGGCCAGCTCACCCAGCTGAGTTCGTGGGTTTTCCAACAGCAAAATCGGAACCTGCAGGTCCCCAAACTCCGATGCAATTTCGGCCGCGCCAGCGGCATCGGTGATGATTGCTACCGCACCGGCTGCCACCGCGTTGGAAGCGAACCGGGCACCGTGGGTTTTGAGGCCGGGCATTGCCACAAACAGGTCACCGGCGCGCAGGTCATTGGTGTTCATGCTGATGCCGGTGAGCAGCGGATCAACCTTGGCGGTGCCGACCAGCTGGAACCGAGCCGCTACCGCGGAGAGCGCAACCGGCTCCACACGCTCTGGGCGCAGGATTGGCGGAATGGATTCTTTCATCTTTATCACCAGTGGGCAGGTATGACGGGCGACTTGGTGGTGCTTGGCGGTACGCGATACATACGAAGTATCTGTTCCATAATGGCCTTAAACGGTGGGGTTGCACCGATTGAGTTGCTAACTGTTCGTGGCTTGTAGATGGTGACAGCCAAAACATACTGCGGGTCTTCGGCCGGAGCCATGCCGATGAACGAGATGGCGTGCAGTGCGCCATAGCCACCGCGACCGTCAGCAATCTG